>NZ_JAWOUH010000011.1:0-168852 GCF_033339295.1 Vibrio sp. 704
CTACAATCAAAAATTGCAACGCAGTTATCGAGTATTTTAACAAGCTAGAATGACCAGTTATTTACTACGATTGGTATAACCTATACTCAATCTCACTAAAGCAACCAACCCCATGTGAAACTCCACAAACAAAAGGCTGAGGAGCAGATCTTTACCCTACAAACAATGTACTAGCTATTTTGATTTTGTTAGTTCGTATGGCCTTAATATGAATGTTCAATATAAATAGGAAAACACTTTAGGACTTACTAGAAAAAGTGGGCTCGCAAAATTAGAGCAAAAGTTATCAAGCGGACTCAATTAGTGATGTTTGTATAAAAACACGTACAAGAAATACAAATGATAGATACAAAAAATCCCGCAGGGGATGCGGGATTTTTACTAGTGACTAAATTGGTTTAAAGGTGACTAGCCTTGAATGCCAACGATTAACCATGGCGCATTAGGCGTAGTCAAGTCACGCTCTAGGTGCCAGATATCTTCGATTTCTTCTTCAACACCTTCTACTGTGTCACGGTAACGACCGCTAAACTGCAGACTAAGCTGTGCTTTATTTGCATCGTAATCAGCACGGACGATCTCCGCATCAACGTACATTACGTCAGTATGCTGCTCACCGTCGAGCTTCGCGCGCTCTGCTTTTAGGTCTTCAAACAAGCTTGGAGAAACATATTCTTCAATAGTTTCTAACTGGTTGTGATTCCACGCACCTTGCAGGATTCGATAGTGTTCACGAGAACCATTAATGAACGCTGCTTGGTCAAAACCCGGTGGGTAGTTATGTGGTACGTCTGTTTGAGCGCCAAAACCACCAAAGCCACCATTATTTGTGTTTGGTTGTTGCTCAAAGTTTTGCATGTTTGGTTGCTCAAACTTAGATGCGTTGCCACCAAATGCAGGCTGTTGACGATGCTGGTTCATACTGCCCTGCTTCGCACCTAGCATACCGCGCATTAGTTTAAAGATGACAAAGGCAATCAAACCAATAATTAGGATATCCATAAACTGGATACCTTCAAAAGCACCGCCAAAGAATGCAGCAAGTAGACCACCAGCAAGAAGTCCGCCTAGCAGACCACCCATAAGGCCTTTCTTACTTGAAGACTTTGTCGTCTGATCTTTGCCGACCGTATTGGTGTTTTGTTGCTGTTGTTTCGGTGCTGGTGCAGTTTTGTAGCTCTTACCGAAAGACTTACTGCCACCAAACTTCTTCGCTTCCGCTATAGGCGTTACAGCAACAGTAAACATCAATAAAGCAACAATAGAAAATAAACGTTTCATCGTTATCCTTAAAGTTAGCTATCTAAGATAGTGCCCCATTTTCAAGACGAAACAATCGTTGTTTCAAACAGTAGCACGCCAAAGATGATTTTTAAGTCATCATACTCTGTATACCGATTGATGAAAATAGCTTATAGAAGCTGACATGTATCAGAATATTGCCAAAAATGCAGACTGCTCACACTGCTTACAATTCAGCTGAAGGCGCTTGATCAATGTAAAAAAAGTATGGAATAAGTTCACTAATACTCCAGATTGTTTTACTTGAATTAGAATCAGTGACACAGCTCAGAATCCTACACCTTGAGGGCACTTGGACACATTGCCTTGTTGACGGTTAATAGGTAGCTGACTATCATATTGAACGATGTTCAATAAAGTAGTTTGAGAGTATGGCGCGCAGAAACGATCACACCCGAGAAGAGTTAGTGAATTTGACGTTAACAACGGTCAAAAACTTTTTAGATGAGAATTCTTACCACGAACTCAGTCTTCGTAAAATCGCTAACATGATTGGTTACGTGCCAAGCACATTGGTAAATGTTTTTGGTAATTATAATTTGTTGTTGCTTCATGTTGTCGCTCAAACTTTAGATGAGTTATCTCAAGAAGCACGCAAAGCGACTAATGACAGCAAAGACTCCCATCAAGCGCTTTTTGAACTCGCTTATTGCTACCACGATTTTGCTCAAAAACACCCATACCGTTGGCAGTTAGTGTTCGAACACAACATGAATGGAGCAGAACTTCCGGAATGGCATGCCAAACGTATCGATGGTATGACGGGAATGCTAGAGTCACTATTGGCTCAAATCGCACCACATCGTACTGAATCCGAAGTGATTCAAGCGAGTCGAGTCCTTTGGTCTGGCGTACATGGCATTACTTTACTCAGTGTTGATGATAAGTTTTTCTCTAGTGAACCTATTGATGGCAAAGAGTTGATCAGTAATCTTCTTTCTAACTATCTCACGAACTGGTAGCAAAGGATTATCCATGTCATCCGACAGACAGCCGTCGTTACTTACGCAGAGAAAGTTCCTGCCCTATTTCATTACTCAGTTTTTTGGCGCTTTCAACGACAATATTTTTAAAAACGTTTTGCTGTTGTTTGTCGCATTCGCGGGCTCCAGTGCACTGCCTATTTCGAGCAATTTGTTCATCAACCTTGCGGCAGGCTTGTTCATTCTACCGTTCTTTCTGTTCTCTGCTTCCGCTGGCGTATTAGCCGACAAATATGAAAAGTCATGGTTTATTCGTAAGGTCAAACTATTTGAAATAGCCATCATGCTGTTAGGTGCCATCGGATTCATAACCGAAAGTTATGGTGTGCTTTTATTGCTACTGTTTTTAATGGGCACACAGTCAGCATTTTTTGGCCCAGTTAAATATGCCCTTTTGCCTCAAAAGTTAAATGCTAAAGAGTTAGTGCCCGGCAACGCTCTTGTTGAAGCTGGTACCTTTATCGCCATCCTTATTGGCACCTTAGGCGCTGGGATTATAGCCTCTGCAGACAACGCAAAATACCTCGCCGCATTTTGTGTCGTGATCTTCGCATTGTTAGGCTACTTGTCGAGCCGCTCAATCCCCTTTGCTGCAGCCAGCGCGCCCAATCTCTCTTTTCGTTGGCAACCATACAAGCAAACCAAACACACGCTCTCTATCGCCAAATCCGATCGAGTTGTTTTTCAATGCATAATGGCAATAAGCTGGTTTTGGTTTTTAGGCGCCGCATATCTAACACAATTCCCGAATTTCACTAAGATTTACCTAAATGGCACCGAGAGTGCGGTGTCTTTCTTGCTCGCTCTATTTTCCATTGGTATCGCGCTAGGGTCGCTACTTTGCAATTGGATCTCAAACCATCGTATCGAAGTCGGTATTGTGCCAATTGGTGCCTTTGGCATTACGGTATTTGGGTACCTAATGGCCACTTCCATTCCCAATGATCTACCTACTTTCCATAACTTTGTAGACTTCTTTAGATATGAGCCTTTTTGGCCATTATTTTTCTACCTATTGATGATTGGCGCTTCGGGCGGTTTGTTTATCGTGCCTCTTTACGCATTAATGCAGCATCGAGCAAAGGAAACCGAACGTGCTCAAGTCATCGCAGGGCTCAACATTTTTAACTCTCTGTTTATGGTCGGCAGCGCTGTCTTAGGTATTGTGTGCCTAAGTGTAATCAAGATGACAATTCCTCAGCTGTTTGCATTGTTAGCCATTTTAAATTTCTTAGTCGCCGCTTACATCTTTTTGCAAATTCCTATTTTTGTAGTTCGCTTTGTCATGTGGATGCTTACGCACACCATCTATCGAGTTAAGCATAAGAATCTACACAACCTACCCGAGCATGGTGGGGCATTGATTGTATGTAATCATGTAAGCTACATGGATGCATTGCTACTTAGTGCCGTATGCCCAAGGTTGATTCGTTTTGTGATGGAGGAAGATTACGCCAACCTACCTCCATTAAGGCGCTTTTTACGTCGAACCGGGGTAATTCCAATTTCAGCGAGTAACAGAAGCTCTATCAGACGTGCATTTAACGATGTGGAAGCTGCGCTAAGCGAAGGTCATATCGTCTGTATTTTCCCTGAAGGAAGATTAACTTCAGATGGTGAAATGAATGAATTCATGCGCGGTATTGATATAATCCTACGTCGTAGTCCAGTACCTGTCATACCTGTTGCACTTAAAGGCTTATGGGGAAGCTATTTCAGCCGCGCAAAAGGTCGCGCATGCTGTGGCTTACCGACTCGATTTTGGTCAAAGCTAGAAATAGAGGCAGGACAACCGGTGCCACCAAACGAGGCAACGGCAAAAACAATGTTCGATAAAGTGCATCAACTTAGAGGCGACTGGCGATAAATACACTTGAACACATGTTTAGGATAACTGAACATGTGTTCAAATCATTAAGACAAACTGACCACACCCAGTGCGATATACTCTCCCTTTCATTCACAACAGCGAATAAAAACCTTGAATAGAAACTACCTCCTGTTTGGATTGGCGTTACTTTTTTGTCTAACCCCTCTTGCCTCCTCTCCCATTGCTCTAGTTATCGGTTTTCTACTCGCAAGTTTTGGTTTTGTGCCTTCCGAGCTGCCCATCGCTTCTTTTACTAAAAAGCTGCTGTCTTACTCGATTATTGGCTTAGGCTTTGGCATCAACTTTGAGCAAGCACTTGCAGTCACATCGGATGGTATCGGCCTGATCATCGCCACTATTACAGGCACACTGATCATGGGCACTCTCATTGCCAGGGTAATTAAATTGGAGCGAGTAACCGCTTACTTAATCTCATCAGGTACTGCAATTTGTGGTGGTAGCGCAATTGCTGCTGTGGCACCGGCGATTAAAGCGAAAGACGAGCAGATTGGATTAGCACTGGCAACAGTGTTTGTCCTGAACTCCATTGCACTCTTTGTGTTTCCTGTGATTGGACATGCTTTAGGGCTAGATCAACACACGTTTGGCACATGGGCTGCGATTGCCATTCATGACACATCTTCTGTTGTCGGGGCTGCCTCGGCCTATGGGGAAGAAGCACTAACGACGGCAACAACATTGAAACTCGCGCGCGCTTTATGGATCATTCCTGTTGCTTTGATCAGTGCCGTCATCTTTTCAAGAGGCCAAAAAGAGAATGGAAAGAAAAAACTAGCTATCCCTTATTTCATTTTTTGGTACTGTGCAGCTATCGCGTTTAGCGACTTCTTTCCTCAATTTGAAATGGTCTATCACGGCATTTTCATTGGAGCAAAGCAAGCGTTGGTTGTATGTCTGTTCTTGATAGGTTGCAGCATTTCAATTTCAAAACTAAAGTCAGCTGGAGCTAAGCCGCTGTTGTTTGGTGTGACTCTGTGGGTGCTAATTTCTACCACTTCTCTAAGTTGGTTACTGTTTTAGATATTGGTGGTCTGCTTATCGCGTTGAGGGGACGGTATTTCCCGTTTGCTATTTTTGTATATAACGACCAACGCAATAGCGATCAAAAATGCCGTTAGCTCTGCAAGAGAGCGGGCTAGCCCTTCACTACTTATCGCGATACCAATTTGTAGTGCTACTGCCGCAATTAAAACTAGCTTTGCCATCCTGAACCTTATGCATTTTCTCTCCACTAAGAAGCATAATTATGATTCAGAGTTATAAGGATACGAAATTCTCTTTATGACTAATACATAGCAAAATTGACTAATGCTGAAGTGATGACAACAGCCACTCTTTCACGGCCTTACGTGAAATTTTGATCCCACCTTCTAGTAGAGTTTCTGGCATTACATGGTATTCCACTGGCCATTTAAACTTCTCTAACTTTGATTGCAAGTGCTGGTCATACTCCGACTTGCTGCGCAATCCATTGGTCTGAATCACAGCTACTGGTCTATGACCAAACTCCGCGTCTTCGACTGGAACCACTATACTCTGCACTACACCATCAATTTGGTTCAAAGCGGCTTCAATCTCTTCACAATGGATATTCTCACCACCAGAGATAAACTGATTGTCGGCACGGCCGATTATCTTTAATTCATCACCTTGCCACTCGCCAAGATCTTTGCTGTCAAACCAGCCTTTCTCATCCAGAAATGGGGTAACATGTCCTTGATGGAAATACCCTGCCGCTAATGTCTTACCGCCAACAAAAATGCGTTGGTCAACTAATTTTATCTTACGGTGCTTCAATACATGTCCAGCATTACTGGTGCTGTCAATTCTCTTTGCGGTAACGGTAGAGGCCGCCTCCGTCATCCCATAACCTAACCACGTCTCAATGCCTTGCCCTGATGCTCGTAGTGCCAACTCATGATCAACGTGACTGCCGCCCAGTAGCACATGTGTCAATGACAAATGTGCATCATCATCCAATAACCGTTTGAGCTGAGTCGCAACCAAAGAAGCGTGTGATACGCCCTGAATATCATCAACAAGTTTCCCTGAACCGACTTTTAGTGTTGCTCCGACATATAGCCAACGATAGACAATCGCTAATCCAGAGACGTGATACAGCGGAAGCGATAACAGCCAAGCATCTTGCTGAGTGAAAATGAACTCCTGCAACAAGCCCTCTGCAGACGCAAGATGCTGTCGATGTGTATGAACCACAGCTTTAGGCTCCCCTGTAGAGCCAGAAGTAAATACTACTGAAGCGAGCCGGTCATGATGATAGCTATCTTCAGTCAACGAATCACTCTCTTGCTGTGATACTACAGGCGGTGAAAGCAATGTTGCCTTGAGTTTTTGTACATCATGTTCAGAAAAGGTCGAAGCGCACTCCTGAGAAAACCAGATAAACCGAGTTTGATCAGGCCTGTAAAGTGTAGCAAGCTTACCCTGCAACTTATCTAGTGGTTGTTCCATGGTCAGCGCAGCGAGTGCGCCTAACTGTTTGGAGGCAAGATAAAACAACAGTGTTTCTACTTGGTTCTTGCCAACCAAAGTCAGCACATCCCCCCGAGTTACACCCAAGTCATTCAAATAGTGAGTGTATTGGTCAATACGCTTCGAGAGGTGTTGCCAGTTTAATACTTCTGTTGATGTCTTGAGTGCAATAGAAAAAGGGCTCGTTTGAGCCCAATATTTCCATGGTGCCTTCGCAATATTGTCTACGCAGAATGCCACACAATCTCCTGGTCTTTTAGAGGAAGAACGGGAAGTTCACACTTAGGCCAGCCCTGCTCTAGCTGAGCTTTGAATAAGCCAATCGTATCCAAACCTGGAACTTCATCAGGCAGCTGCCATTGGGCAAAGCGCGCTAATTGAGTTAAACCGAGACTGGATTCAATGCTCGAGCTAATCACTGCTTTCATCCCCAGTGACTTCGCTTTCTCTATCAGTGTAATACAAAAATCCACCGAACCAATGAGTGTGGGTTTGATGATGATCGTTTTCACACCAGTTAGATCTTCAAGACGGAAATCTTCACGACGAACCGCATCTTGCAATGTTTCATCCCAAGCGATAGCAATACCAGTATTAATCGCAAAAGAGAGACTATCGCCAGGAGAGCGGCACGGCTCTTCCAAAAAGGTGATGCGCTGACGCAAAGACGGAGTAATGTATTTAGCAAACTGCTGCGCTTTTTCTGGTGTCCAAGCGCGGTTTGCATCAAGTCGAAGCGTTAATTGAGGGATTGATTCAAGAAAAAGGTTCACAAGCATGCCATCGCGAATTGGCTCATAAAGTCCAACTTTCACCTTAGCGACTTTCTCACCTTCCATTTCGTTCAGCTTTGGAATGAGCTCATCTGGGTCGCCAGTGCATAGTGGCGCTGTTTGGTATTTACCTTGTTGTGGTAAGCCACCAGCTAATTCAAGCTGTGCCATCGATAAACCAAACGCAACCGACGGGTACATATTGGCATAATCCACATCCAACTCTGCAACCCAACGCTCCGCCTGTTCTTGTAGCTGAACACCCGCATCTTCGGCGCTCTCTAAGCTAAAACCAGGAAGAGGAGCGACTTCTCCAAGCCCTGTTTTACCATCTTCGGAAAGCGCAACAACATAACCAACACGTTCGGTTAGCTTGTTGTTACGTAGGATGACACCACTATCCATGGGCAAGCTATAACGATAAATTTTCGCTTCACGCATAATTCAAGTCCTATGTAATGCCGTATATTTGAGCGTTCTGACGAGCAATCCCACCAGCCTCCCAGAGGGCGAGGCGCTCAGGAAAAAAGGAACAGAGGAGCTAACACGCTCCTCATTTAGACGGATTATGGGTTGCGAGGGAATTTATCGAAGTCTGGGCGACGCTTCTCGTTAAAGGCATTACGACCTTCTTGGCCTTCATCAGTCATGTAGAACATCATCGTTGCGTTACCCGCTAGCTCTTGCAGACCCGCTTGACCATCACAATCTGCGTTTAATGCAGCTTTCAGGCAGCGCAATGCCATTGGGCTGTGCTGTAGTACTTCACGACACCAACGAACGGTTTCTTTCTCTAGATCCGCTAGTGGTACAACTGTGTTTACTAGGCCCATGTCTACCGCTTCTTGAGCATTGTAGAAACGACATAGGAACCAAATTTCGCGAGCTTTCTTTTGGCCTACGATGCGAGCCATGTAAGATGCACCCCAACCGCCATCAAATGAACCCACTTTAGGGCCTGTTTGACCAAATTGAGCGTTGTCAGCTGCAATCGTTAGGTCACACATCATGTGCAGAACGTGACCACCGCCAACAGCCCAACCCGCTACCGATGCGATCACTGGTTTTGGACAAGTACGAATATCGCGTTGGAAGTCCAATACGTTTAGGTGATGCGTACCTTGGTCATCTTTATAGCCGCCATAGTCGCCACGGATCTTCTGGTCGCCGCCAGAACAGAATGCGTCTTCACCTAGACCTGTCAGAATGATCACGCCAACACCAGAGTCGTAACGCGCATCTGCCAACGCATCAATCATCTCTTTTACCGTTTGAGGACGAAACGCGTTACGCACTTGAGGACGCGCAATGGTGATTTTCGCGATACCATCTTCAGACTTATGGTAATGAATGTCCTCGTATTTCTCGCCGCAATCTTTCCATTGAACCGGAGCGTAAAGTTCTTCTTCAGAAATGCCTACTGTTTTAGCCATGGTGATTCCCATTGTTCTCGTTACTCTCACCAAAGTGAGACTGAATTATTTGCTTGGTATGTATCGCAAACTGTTTGGGCTGCTCTTGATGGACGTTATGACCAGCGCCTTCAACTTGTCGATACGCCAACCCGCTATGTTGTGCCAGTTGGCTAAATTTTTGGTCTTTCTCACCACACAAGTAATACACTGGTATGTTCTGCTTTTGCAGTGAGGGCAACAAATATGCCTGTTTGGCTAATGATGTCGCCATCGACATATTCGCCACCGCTGAGCCAAGATTATCACTTCGCTTCGCAATGAATGTTTGTCTTTGCTCATGGTTTAGTGAAGAAAACACCGCTTGTTGGTACCAATCGTTCAAAACACGTTCAAGTGGTTCAGTTTTGAAACGCATTGCCCAGCGAGCATCATTCTCTAATCTCACCTGTTTCTCTGACTCAGTTTGAAGCCCGAAGTTTCCCCCTTCAACAATCGCGCCCGCAATATTGAGATCTGGAAAGCATTGATGGGCAATACCATGCATCGCAATGCGGCCGCCCATAGAGTAACCAATCAAAATAAGTGGTTGTTGTGAGGGAAATAATAAAGATAGTGTGGAACCAAGAAGTTTGCAGCAATCATTCAGATCGCTGCAAGAAACAGATTGGCTGTGCCCATGACCAGGGAGGTCAACCGTAACACGTTCATACTCGGGTAACGCGTTGATACACGATTGCCAATCTTCACCGCTGCCAAGCAAACCATGCAAAAACACCAGAGTAGGCATATTACTACTTTGGTGCTTTTCCGTTGCTGGGAAGCGTTTAGAATAGAGCATGCAAATTCTTGTTGAAGGATTTTAGCTGCTCTACCGCTTGGTTCGATGGCGTTTGAACTTCAACCACTAACGCCCCTTCGCCGCTAGCAAAATGCTCAGAGACTATAGATTGATACTCAGCAAGCGTGTTCGGTTTGCGATACTGTAAACCAAACTGTTTCGCTGCATGTTCAAACTCATAACCATGAGGCATTTGATAGAACGACTCGCGATGCTCTTGCGGTACAGGCAGTAAGTCAAAAATCGCACCACCATCGTTGTTAGTGATCACCAACACCGAAGGCAACTTGTTGTGCGTAAACAGTGCCAATGAGTTCAGCCCATATAAGGCAGAAGTATCGCCAATAAACATTAACATCGGGTTCTGGCGCGCGCGTTGTACCCCGCTTGCTGTGGCAAACAGCCCATCAATGCCAGACGCACCACGGTTAGTGAAAACCTCTGTGTTATCAAGCTTGCCGAACATGTCGATCAATCGAACAAACAGACTGTTGCCAACAAACAGATCCACACCCTGAGCACGCTCAGCCACATCAATCGCTAACGCAATTTCGCTCAGCTCACTCTTAGGATCAGAAGCAAACAAGCCTTTCGCGTGTTGCGTGACGTGTTTGATATCCGCGGCAAGTTCATTTGCCCAACCAGCGTGTTCTGATGAAAACTCCGTCGTACGTTCAACCCATGAGCTTGGCTGCTCTGCCCAGTGCCATTGTGGTAAGTGACTTTGGTTATCTCGCTCTAATCGAGGCGATACGTACCAATATTGAATATCACCACCTTGTTGATTGCGCGCTACATGTTTTTCTAACCAGTGATTAAAACGTTTGGAAATGATTCGACTACCGAACTGCACGATTAAGTCACAGCAATCCAGTTGGCTTGCCAATTTCGGATTCTGCAACCATAAATCAAAATGCGCCCAATCCGAGCTCACACCGCTTTGTGGATCGGCAAGTACTGGCCAGCCCATTTGCTCTGCAAACGCTTGCGCGGCTTGCGCCTGAACCAGTGGCAAACTACCAATGACCACCACACCTTTGTTATCCCCACAGCTTGGAATTGCACTGCTAGTTTTCGGGTTAAAGCGCTGGCAATACGTCACCTTGCTATCTCGCCAACCAGCAACGGTATCAAGGTAGTCCTGATAGGTGCTCTTTTCTGTATTGGAGTACAAAGGCTCTGGGAACGCACAGTTAATGTGAACCGCGCTACCTCTTAGGCGCTGAGTAAACATCACTTCATCAACAGAAGTAAGTAACCAATTCAACGGAGTTGATAGCGTAGGGCTCGGCAGGTTAAGACTTTCAGAAACATGTCCTGAAAAAATACCCAATTGATTAATAGCTTGGTTCGCTCCGCACCCTACCAGTTCAACTGGACGGTCTGCCGTTAGCACCACCAGCTTTTCACCCGTTAGTTTTGCTTCAGCAATAGCAGGTAAAAGGTTAGCGACAGCGGTACCAGAGGTCACGATCAACGCAACCGGCTGTTTACTTGCCTTTGCAAGCCCAAGAGCCATAAAGCCTAAGCCACGCTCATCAAAGTGCGTGTGAATAGTAAAATTTGGGTTATCTGCCGCCTCTACCGTTAAAGGTGTAGAGCGGGAACCGGGTGCGATACAAACGTGGTTCACACCAAAGCGGTTCAATTCTGTCAGGATGGTTTCAGACCAGATGCGATTCAATACAGCTTGATCTGCCTTCATGATGCAACCCCAAGCGGTGGGTGGTCTGAAATAAGAGATAGTAACGTCGACATTTTTTTATCTAACTCGGCCCATTCATGTTCTGCAATGGAGCCTGGAACAATACCCGCGCCAGCAAACAGTTGGACTTGATCGCCCAAGATCAAAGCACTTCTGATTGCGACACAAAACTCTGCACGCTCATGGCTAATGTAACCCATAGAGCCTGCATACCAGCCGCGTGCAAACGGCTCATTATCCAAAATAAATTGCATCGACTCTTTACGCGGTAAACCGGCTACCGCGGCGGTTGGCTGTAAAGCTGAAAGCAATTGAACACCGTTGATGCCTGCTTTCAGATCCGCATGAATATTACGCTTAAGATGTTGGACTTTTCTCAGGCGAACAAGTCGAGGCTCTTTTTCTACTTCAACGCTCTCTGAATGTGGCGACAAGCGATCAACAATGTCATCCACCACATACTGGTTTTCGTTCAGGTTCTTTGAATCTTGAGATAACCAGTTCGCTAGTTCCATATCTTGCTTAGCATTGTCACCACGACCAATCGTGCCTGCTAACGCTTCGGTATGTAGCTCATGCCCTACGCGAGAATACAAACGTTCTGGCGTAGACCCCATAAAACTGTGCTTACTGTCTAAGCTCAGCATGAAATGGAAGCTATGATGGTTATTTAAGTAACTTGCTTTAAGTAGCTGTGCAGCACTTAATGTGTTATCAAGCTGCACGGTAGAGCGACGCGCTAAAACCACTTTCTTAAAATCATCATTCTCTATACCAGTCAGAACCTTATGAACTAACTCATTCCATTGAGGCTGACTTGGCGTATGAACAATAGAGCGGATGTGAGACGAAATTGGAGCTAAGGTTGCGACCTCACAAACCAGTTTATTCAACCCAGCTAGAGTTCGCGCTTTGTCTTCTGAAATATTAACTGCGAGAGACCACTGTTGGTCAAAACGAATTAACTCAATTTGAGGCAAAAAGAAAAAAGAAGGCATACAGCGACGATTCTTCTCATGCTGTCCATCAAAAGAGCGCCCGCCCCAGACTCTTTGCCCTTCACCTAGAATGGTATAAGCAGGACCTGGCTCAACAAAAGCGTGCAATTGCCCTAGTGCAACGACCTCTTCACGTGTATCGCGGGACTGCCAATAAAACTTAGGGAAAAGTGGTTGTGCATCAAGCCAATCAATAAATGAGAAATTAGGTTTCTCGCTAAGGGGCTCGACCAGACGTGTTTGATTGCCTTCCGATTGCTGAACTCGCTCGATAATTCTCTTTACGGCTTGATGGAACTGTGACAAATCAACCTCGTTGTATGTGAGGATAAATGGTAACTGACGGCTACTCTAAGTTTAGACCCAAAGCAAATCAAGGTCGTATGCGATCTTTTGCGAAATCCTGTGATAGCAAGCGAGCAAAACTTAACCAGCAGACAGATTATTTACAGATATATATTCTAATAAAAAACAAATTATTGTATTTTAATAAAGAAATTAACGAATTTTTAGGAATTAAACAATGCAAAATATCGGGATGTCGTCAAAACTCGACAATGTCTGCTACGACATTAGGGGTCCTGTACTCAAACATGCTAAGCGCATGGAGGAAGAAGGGCATAAAATCCTAAAGCTAAACATTGGTAACCCTGCCCCATTTGGTTTTGACGCCCCTGATGAGATTTTAGTCGACGTGATTCGTAATCTGCCGACTTCTCAAGGCTATTGTGATTCCAAAGGTATTTACTCTGCTCGTAAAGCTGTGGTCCAACACTATCAGCGTAAAGGTATACGCTCGCTAGATGTCGAAGATGTGTATGTAGGTAACGGCGTGTCTGAGTTGATCGTAATGGCCATGCAAGCGCTATTAAACAATGGCGACGAAATGCTGATCCCAGCACCAGACTATCCGTTATGGACAGCTTCAGTTGCACTATCTGGTGGTAAGCCGGTTCATTATCTATGTGATGAAGAGGCTGACTGGTACCCAGACCTTGAAGACATCAAAAAGAAAATCACACCAAAGACACGTGGCATTGTTCTGATCAACCCGAACAACCCGACAGGTGCGGTATACAGCCGTGACTTCCTACTTGAAGTGATTGAGATAGCACGCAAGCACAAACTGATCATTTTCGCAGATGAGATCTACGACAAAGTGTTGTACGACGGTGCAACACATACCTCAGTCGCCACACTCACTGAAGACGTGCTAGTCATGACATTCAATGGCCTTTCAAAAGCCTACCGTGTTTGTGGTTTCCGTGGTGGCTGGATGTTCCTAACGGGGCCTAAACATCTGGCTCAAGGGTACGTGAATGGCTTGGAGCTGCTTTCATCAATGCGTTTATGTGCAAACGTACCAATGCAACATGCCATTCAAACCGCGTTAGGTGGATACCAGAGTATCAATGAACTGATTTTACCTGGCGGACGCTTATTAGAGCAGCGCAACCGAGCGTATGAATTGATCAATCAGATTCCTGGTGTTTCTTGTGTCAAACCTAAGGGTGCGATGTACCTCTTCCCGAAAATCGACACTAAAATGTACAACATCAAGAACGATCAGCAGATGGTTTTAGATTTCTTAAAACAAGAGAAGGTCTTACTGGTGCAAGGTTCTGGTTTTAACTGGCCAAAACCAGACCACTTCCGCATCGTGACACTACCGCACGTTGAAGATCTAGAAATCGCCATTGGACGTTTTGAAAGATTCCTATCAACCTACAGCCAGTAATGAATCACTGGTAGTAATTAGTGCTGATCTCTCATATGCTTAGAGGAACTCCTAGTGAGTTCCTTTTTTACACCAGAAACGGAGAAAGCCATGAAAGAAAGCCATTTTTTCGCCCACCTGGCTCGAATGAAGCTGATCCAACGCTGGCCTTTAATGCGGTCCGTCTCACCAGAAAACGTTTCAGAGCATAGCTTACAAGTTGCTTTTGTCGCTCATGCCCTTGCCCTAATTAAAAACAAAAAGTTCGGCGGCAACCTTAATCCAGAACGCATAGCGATTCTTGCCATGTACCATGATTCCAGTGAAGTATTAACGGGTGATCTTCCAACTCCAGTGAAGTATTACAACCCTGAAATTGCCAAAGAATATAAGAAGATAGAATCGGCAGCGGAACAAAAATTACTCTCAATGTTACCGGAAGAGTTCCACGATGATTTTGCCCCCTATCTTCTTTCTCACTCTGCACACGAAGAGGACGCAAAAATCGTTAAGCAAGCCGATTCCATCTGTGCCTATTTAAAATGTCTTGAAGAACTAAGCGCCGGCAACCATGAGTTCGCTCTGGCAAAAAAACGCTTAGACGTCACTTTGCAAGAACGCAGAACGCCTGAAATGGATTACTTTCTCAATACCTTTGCCCCAAGTTTCGAATTATCGTTAGATGAAATCAGTTAGCTTACGGAGATAATCGTGTCGTTTGAATTACACCCGCAATGGCAAGAGCGCCATGATGATGAGCATAAAATCCGTCGAGACGACCATCGGAGCCCGTACCAACGAGACCGAGCGCGCATTCTTCACTCGGCTGCATTTCGACGCCTACAAGCAAAAACCCAAGTACACGGCAATAGCTTGGAAGACTTTCACCGCAGTCGGTTAACGCACTCCTTAGAAGCGTCGCAACTCGGGACCGGTATCGTCGCCCAGTTAAAGAAAAAACAACCAGAGTTCCGTGAACTATTACCATCAGACAGCTTAATTGATTCATTATGTTTGGCGCACGACATCGGGCATCCTCCATACGGTCATGGGGGAGAAGTCGCTCTAAACTACGTAATGCGCGAACATGGCGGCTTCGAGGGGAACGCCCAAACCTTTCGTATCGTCACTAAGTTAGAGCCTTATACTGAGCATTTCGGAATGAATTTATCACGCCGCACACTGCTTGGTTTGATTAAGTACCCTGCCCTCATTAGTCAAACACGCTCCGTCAAGTTGCCTCAACCAGCCGAGCATCAACGTAAACTAAAAGCAAAAGATTGGAGCCCAGCTAAAGGCATTTATGATTGTGATAAAGACTTATTTGATTGGGTAATTGCACCGCTTTCTGACAACGACAAGGCATTGCTTAGTCTGATGCGTTCAACGCCAGAATCGGAGTTTGAGCACAGTAAAACGCGTTTTAAATCACTCGATTGCTCAATCATGGAGCTAGCAGATGATATCGCCTACGGTGTTCATGATTTAGAAGATGCAATCGTACTTGGTATGGTGACACGTCAGCAATGGCAAGAAGGCGCAGCAAGTCAATTAGCGGACTGTGGCGACCCGTGGTTTGAAGCTCATATCGATTCCATCGGACAGATGCTATTTAGCGGTAAGCACCATGAGCGGAAAGATGCTATCGGTGGTATGGTTAACGCGCTACTGACCAGCATTTCAATCAAAACGGTGGATGAGCCGTTTAATAACCCGTTACTGTCTTGGAATGCGTGTTTAGAACCACAGATGGCACGTGCACTTGACGTACTCAAGCACTTTGTCAGCACCTTCGTTATCCAAGTCCCGCAGGTCCAGATCGTTGAGTATAAGGGTCAGCAAATTATTATGGATATTTTTGAAGCGTTAACAGCAGACCCAGAGCGATTACTACCCGTTCATACAAGAGATCTGTGGTGTCAGGCGAAGAGCGAGAGCAATAAAATGAGGGTCATCGCCGATTATATTTCTGCAATGACCGATGGTCACGCGCAAAAGCTACACCGCCAACTTTTCTCTTCCATCGTTCTTTAGTAACACTCAACCTTTCAAGTAATTCTTTTCAAAAACGCCCGGAGGCATCTGGGCGATTTGGAATTCGATCATCTTTTCAAACGCACGCATCAGCGGTGTAAAGTCTCGCTCGGGTTCAAGCAAGCGAAGCGAATGATAACCAGCCTCGACTGTCGATAAGCTATTCTCAGAGGGCGCCTTACGAATGGTGTAGTGCCCTTGTAGTTGCTTAGGCAACTGCACGGTTGGGAGTGGATGTAAGTTGCTTGAGAGTTGCCACATTTTGTACGCTTTTTTCCACGTACCATCGAGCAAAATCAAACGTATTTTCTTAGATACACTATGACTCGCTTGAGTGATTTCAGAAATGCATCGTGACTCTTCTGATGGGTAAAGAACAAAATGTTGATATGACTCATCCGCTAATAAGTGATTTAAGGCATCATCACAAGAAAAGTCCTCTCCTATCAAACAAATACAGTTATCTAAACTCAAATTGAGAATCCGTGCCGTACCAAGCGGACGATGTTCTTCACTCGTGTGCTGAAGAATGATAAGTTCTACCTCGCTTGCCAGCGGTACAATCCATTGGCAAATACACGCTTTTTGCGATTTTCCACAACGAGAACAATAACGAGACATAGAGTGAACCTTTATACCTTGCTGAGTATTATCAGCGTGATCTGTTTGATACTTCAATTTGAACCAATGGCAAGCCTAACCGAGTGGCACAGCTACAATATACGCCATGGTGAATGGTGGCGAATCGTAACAGGAAATCTCACACATACCAACTTTGCGCACTTAGGAATGAACCTCGCCGGATTGTGGATCATTACTTTTATTTTTCGCCCAAGCACTCGTAACTTCCTTATCGTTTTTTCAATCTTATGTGCATGTGTTGGTGCGCTGAATTTGTTTACCAACATGTCGGTATACGTGGGCTTATCCGGCGTATTACACGGATTGTTTGGATTTTGGGCGCTCAGAGAAGTCTTTGAAAGCAGAAGAAGCAGTGTGTTGTTAGTTGGAGGACTAATCGCCAAAGTAGCATGGGAGCAGGTCTATGGCCCATCCAGCAGTACTGCTGAGCTTATCGGTGCAAACGTTGCTATTGATGCTCATATGTTTGGCGCACTCGGTGGGTTAGTAATGGCTTTACTGGAAAAAGGCCTTCGCCGTCGTTTATTCGGATAAAAAATCCCGAACCACGAAAGAGGGGCTGGTTCGGGAAAGCAGTAATAGGGAAACAGATATTGTTCTGAATTCAGACTCAATATCTGCAATACATCAAGCTACAGTAAAATGCGGTCTTCGTTTTTCTTAACTGTCGCTTCACCTATGCCTTTTACGCTCTTCAAATCTGCTGCCGTTTTAAAAGGGCCATGTTCCTCGCGGTAGTCCACTATACTCTGCGCTTTCTTATCACCTATACCTTTCAACATGGTCGCAATTTCTTCAGCAGTGGCCGTGTTGATATTTACAGTAATTTCAATTCCTTCATATTTGTCAGTGGCTGAATCCGCAGCCATGCTAAAAGGTGCAAAAACAAATAAGCACAATGTCAAAATCCATTTCATATTGAACATACAATCTCCAAAATAGTAGGCTAAAAACAGTCGTCGAGAGCGAGTCACTATCAAGTTTGCAATGGAAAGCAATATGGTTATGCATTTAACAAACTGAGATGACCCGGAATTCACAACGGCCGCTATCACTTAAACGCGCACTAATTTAAGTAATGCCTATTGATGATTGAAGTTCATAAAGACAAAAATAAAACGGACCGCTTATGCGGTCCGTTTTATTCAACATACAAATTACACTAATTGTGCTTAGTTGCTCACAACAAAGTACTCAATGTCAGTATTTGCACGCAGTACGGCTAGTACAGATGATAAATCTTGCTGAGAAGATGCACGCTGCATTTGCATCGCAACTTGATCTTCTAACTCACTATCTAGCTCTGCGTTTACAGCATCAAGCTCGATGATAATGATGTTACCTTCAAGATCTTTAGACTGACCGTATACTGGTTTACCATCGACTGGTTTTGCCATCGCGAATACCGTTGTTGCTAACGGAGAACGACGATCTACTGTCTCTTGTTCACCAAAGGCAAGATTGTTTTCAGCAAGCACGTTCGTCTTACCTTCTTTCAATGCCGCAACGACTTGTGTTCCAAGTTCCATCGCTTCTTGCTCACCTTTAACACGAGATAGCTCTGCAACAACCTGATCTTTCACTTCTTCTAGTGGAAGAACTGTCTCGTCACGCGCATCTTCAACACGAACAACGATAATATGCTCAGGCGCAACTTCGATAGCTTCAGAGTTTAGGCCATCTTCTTTAACTTCAGGACTTAGGATGGCTTGCATTACCGCAGGGCTACGAAGCACTTCAGGTGCATCAACCTGAGAAATAAAGTCCGTTGTCTTCACTTCTTGGTTAACCGCTTGAGAAGCATCATACAATGAGTCTGGGTATTCAAACGCTACGCGCTCAAGCTCATTTTGCAACTCGTAGAATTGATCGATCGCTTGTTGGTCGACCATCTCTTGTTTGATTTCAGCAGCGACTTCTTCAAATGGCTTCGCCACAGAATCTTTTAGCTCTTCAAGCTTGATAATGTGATAGCCAAAGTCCGACTTTACTAGACCCGACGTATCGCCAGGATTCTTCAGTGCGAATGCCGCTTCTTCAAAAGCAGGGTCCATCACATCACGTTCAATCCAACCTAGGTCACCACCGTTTTCAGCGCTGCCAAAATCGTCAGATTTCTCTTGAGCAAGCGTCGCAAAATCTGCACCCGCGTTTAGCTCATCTAGGATAGCTTGCGCTTTTGCTTCATCGTCCCCTTCTACAAGAATGTGAGCGACACGTCGTTGCTCTTCTGAAGAGTATTTGTTTAAGTGCTCGTCGTAGTACTTTTTCACCTCAGCATCAGAAACATTAACTTGTTCCTTTAGCGCTTCAGCTGACAGTTCGATGTAAGAGACTTTAACCTGCTCTGGGCGTGTAAAGTTGTCTGGGTTTGCTTTGTAGTACTCTTGAATTTCTTCGTCGGTCAATTCAATATTTTTCGCAAACTCCGCTAAGTCGATCTGAATCGTGCGAATATCACGAGTTTGAGTGAACAGCTTGCCTTCTGCTTGTACTTCACCCGGCAGAATAAATTCACTGTTTTGTAGCGCATTCAGCAGTTGCTCACGAACCAATTCACGACGCATGTACTCAGCAAAAGAGTCTGGCGAAAAGCCTGCACGACGCAAAGAAGCTTGATAGGTCTCTTGATCAAACTGACCATTAGATTGGAACTGAGGCATGTCTAGAATCATGCTACGCACTTGAGTGTCGCTGATTCGCAGACCCAAAGCTTCAGCTTGTTGGTCAAGCAACACGTCATTGATCATTCGATCTAAAACGGATTTGCGGAAAGATTCAACATATGCAGGGTCAGCCAGCATTTGAGAGAAGTAGTCACCCAACTGAGCTTGCATACGGTTACGCTCATTTTGGTATGCCATCTCGAACTCACCACGAGGAATCTCAGTGTTACCGACTTTCGCTGCAGAGTTGTTGCTACCACCAACGATGTAGCTACCTACACCTGCAAATACGAAAGACAGGATGATAAGTCCAAGGATAATTTTGACCGCGATGCTATTCACGCCTTCGCGTAGTCGATCCATCATAATTTAACTGCTCTCCACAATTGAAGCCTACTGCTTCTATCTAATAGAAATAATGGCGCAATAATATCAGAAAAAGAAATGCGCATCAGTATGATGCGCATAATTTAAGAAAGTTCGGCTCGAAGTTTGTAAATTTTTGTTCGAAACTTATTGTTTGAGCAAAAGTTAAGCAAATGGCCGGTTACAGAAATAACGCCGTGATTAGTTACAAGCGTCTTTCAGTGCTTTACCAGCTTTGAAAGCTGGTACTTTTGCTTCTGCGATTTGGATTTCTTCACCAGTTTTTGGGTTACGACCAGTACGTGCAGCACGAGTACGAACGCTGAATGTACCAAAGCCAACTAGAGCGACTTGATCACCAGATTGAAGAGTTCCGCTTACTGCTTCGATGAATGCATCTAGAGCACGACCCGCTGACGCTTTAGAAATATCTGCATTTTCTGCGATTTGTTCTACTAACTGAGTTTTATTCACTGTAATTTCCCCTTTGTGTCATCTGTGATTATTTTTGTGATGACTTTCGTTCCATTGTTAAGAAAATATGCTCCACCCCTTATTCATCAAGGGCTGGCAGCTATCGAAACTAACTTAGCGCCCAAAAAAAACGCTGACAAGCCTTTTTGGGCTTATCAGCGTAAACTTTTACTTATTTTTGCTACACATCACTATTTTTGAGACTCAAACTCAACGCCCGTCGGGTCTCGCTCTAGTGCGACTTTCAGTACTTCATCAATCCACTGTACAGGGATAACTTCCAGATCCGCGATAACATTATCAGGAATCTCTTCCAAATCACGCTCGTTATCTTTTGGAATTAGCACTGTCTTAATGCCACCACGGTGTGCCGCAAGTAACTTCTCTTTTAGGCCGCCGATAGGTAGAACCTCACCACGCAGTGTGATTTCACCCGTCATCGCTACTTCTGCTTTCACAGGGTTGCCTGTTAGAGAAGAAACCAATGCTGTACACATTGCTGTACCCGCACTTGGGCCATCTTTTGGTGTCGCGCCTTCCGGGACGTGTACGTGAATATCTTTCTTCTCGTAGAAGTCAGTATTGATACCTAGCTTTTCTGCACGAGAGCGAACCACTGTCATTGCTGCTTGGATAGACTCTTGCATCACATCACCAAGAGAACCCGTTTGTGTCAGCTTACCTTTACCTGGCATTGATTGAGTTTCAATCGTTAATAGATCGCCACCCACTTCGGTCCAAGCTAGGCCAGTTACTTGACCAATTCGGTTACTTTCATCCGCTTTACCGTAATCGAAACGTTGAACACCTAAGTACTCTTTTAGGTTGTCCATCGTTACCGTTACTGACTTGATGTCCTTATCCAGCAAGATGTTCTTCACCGCTTTACGGCAGATCTTAGAAATCTCACGCTCTAAGTTACGGACACCCGCTTCACGCGTGTAGTAACGAATGATGCCAATAATCGCAGAATCTTCAATGACGATCTCATCCGCTTTCAAGCCATTACGCTTCACTTGTTTATCAACAAGGTGACGTTTTGCAATGTTCAGCTTCTCGTCTTCGGTGTAACCAGATAAACGAATAACTTCCATACGGTCTAACAATGGACCCGGGATGTTCATCGAGTTCGATGTCGCAACAAACATAACGTCAGAGAGATCGTAATCCACTTCTAGGTAGTGATCGTTGAACGAGTTATTCTGTTCAGGATCAAGTACTTCTAGTAGAGCCGATGCCGGATCACCACGCATATCG
Organism: Vibrio sp. 704; assembly: GCF_033339295.1. Classification (NCBI taxonomy): domain Bacteria; kingdom Pseudomonadati; phylum Pseudomonadota; class Gammaproteobacteria; order Vibrionales; family Vibrionaceae; genus Vibrio; species Vibrio sp. 704. The sequence continues at coordinate 21,555 of NZ_JAWOUH010000011.1, forward strand.
GAAGACATTTTGTCGATTTCGTCCAATAAGAACAGCGGGTTCTTCACACCAACCTTCGACATCTTCTGGATCAATTTGCCTGGTAATGAGCCGATATAAGTACGACGGTGACCACGAATTTCCGCTTCATCACGCACACCACCCAACGCCATACGAACATACTTACGGCCTGTAGCTGAAGCAATTGAACGACCAAGAGACGTTTTACCTACACCAGGAGGACCAACAAGACAAAGGATAGGACCTTTTAGCTTGTTGATACGGTTTTGAACAGCCAGGTATTCAAGGATACGTTCTTTGACGCGTTCTAGACCGTAGTGATCTTCATTAAGAACCTCTTCTGCTTTCGCTAAGTTTTTCTTAACTTTTGAGCGCTTAGCCCAAGGAACGCTGACCATCCAATCGATGTAGCTACGAACCACTGTTGCTTCAGCAGACATTGGAGACATCATCTTAAGCTTTTGCAGCTCTTGCTCTGTCTTTTCACGTGCCTCTTGAGGCATTTTTGATTCGTCAATCTTCTTCTGTAGCGTTTCGAACTCGTCTGGTGCGTCTTCCATCTCACCAAGTTCTTTCTGAATCGCTTTCATTTGCTCATTCAGATAATACTCACGCTGAGATTTTTCCATTTGCTTTTTAACGCGACCACGAATTCGTTTTTCAACTTGCAGCAAGTCGATCTCTGATTCCATCTGGCCCATCAGGAATTCCAGACGCTCAGTGACGTCAACAATTTCAAGCACTTGCTGCTTATCCACCAACTTTAACGGCATATGAGCCGCAATGGTATCCGCTAAGCGTGCGGCTTCGTCGATACCATTAAGTGACGTTAGCACTTCTGGTGGAATCTTCTTGTTTAGCTTAATGAACCCTTCAAACTGATTAATCGCGCTGCGAACAATCACTTCTTGCTCACGCTCATCCAATTCTGGCGTAACAACAAATTCAGCTTCCGCTAGGAAAAAGTCACTCTCTTTAAAGTGATTGATTTTTGCTCGCTGCTGGCCTTCGACCAATACTTTTACTGTGCCATCCGGAAGCTTCAAGAGCTGGAGAATGGTGGCTACCGTACCTACGTCAAATAGGTCGTCAACCGTAGGCTCGTCAGTATCCGCTTGCTTTTGTGCCACAAGAAGAACTTGTTTGTTGGTTTCCATCGCCGTTTCTAGACAGCTAATCGATTTCTCACGACCAACAAACAATGGAATAACCATGTGTGGGTAGACCACTACGTCACGTAGAGGTAGTACCGGGATCTCGATACGCTCGGAACGTTCCAAGTTCATATAATTCTCTCTTCCGCTTTCACGTTTAACGTATTACTTAAGGCAGTATATGGGGGCTAATTGTTTGGATTCAATAAGAGAAATAAAAAAAGGAGGTAATTACTTACCTCCTTTTTCATTATGGCTGAATTTACTCTGCTCCAGCTGCCTGATTGTCTGCGTTACTGTAAATAAGCAGTGGCTCTGACTCGCCATTAATGACGGACTCATCAATCACGACTTTACTAACGTCTGTTGCAGATGGTAATTCGTACATGGTTTCAAGTAGCACGCCTTCAAGAATCGAGCGTAAGCCACGAGCACCTGTTTTACGCTCCATTGCTTTTTTCGCGATAGCGCGCAGCGCATCTTCACGGAATTCAAGTTCGGCGTTTTCTAGCTCAAACAATGCTGCATATTGCTTGGTCAGTGCGTTCTTCGGTTCACATAGGATCTGAATCAACGCTTCTTCATCAAGCTCAGTCAGTGTTGTTGTTACAGGTAGACGACCAATGAATTCTGGAATGAGGCCGTACTTCACTAAGTCTTCAGGTTCAACTTGAGTAAATAGCTCACCTACTGTCTTCGATTCATTCTTCGAACGAACTTCAGCACCAAAGCCAATACCTGTACCTGTTGCAACACGCTGCTCAATCACTTTGTCTAAGCCAGCAAAAGCACCACCACAGATGAACAGGATCTTAGATGTGTCCACTTGTAGGAATTCTTGCTGAGGATGCTTACGACCACCTTGAGGTGGAACCGATGCAACCGTACCTTCGATAAGTTTTAGTAGCGCCTGCTGAACACCTTCACCAGATACGTCACGCGTAATAGATGGGTTTTCAGCTTTGCGTGAAATCTTATCAATTTCATCAATGTAAACAATGCCGCGTTCCGCTTTAGCTACATCGTAATCACATTTTTGCAGAAGCTTTTGGATGATGTTTTCAACGTCTTCACCTACGTAACCGGCTTCGGTTAGTGTCGTCGCGTCTGCCATTGTAAATGGCACATCCAAGAATCGAGCTAATGTCTCCGCAAGTAGTGTTTTACCGCTACCTGTAGGACCAATTAGAAGGATGTTACTCTTACCAAGCTCCACACCTTCGCTCGTTGTATCACCATTGCGTAAACGCTTGTAGTGGTTATATACCGCAACTGCGAGCACTTTTTTCGCGTAATCTTGCCCGATCACATAGTCATCAAGGTGTTCACGGATCTGTTTTGGCGTTGGTAACGCTTCAGATTCTTTCTTAGGGAGAACATCCTTGATTTCTTCGCGAATAATATCGTTACATAGGTCGACACACTCGTCGCAAATGTACACTGACGGACCTGCGATTAGCTTGCGAACTTCGTGCTGACTTTTGCCGCAGAAAGAACAGTACAGCAATTTACCGCTGCCACTTTCTTTGCTTTTATCTGTCATTCGCTAACCTCTTAGCCTTTACTCTTCATGAATGAGTGTATATCAATTTTTGCCAAAATGCGCTGGCTAATTACTCGCCACGGTGGCTTAACACTGCATCCACGATACCGTATTCCACAGCCTGCTCTGATGACATGAAGTTATCACGATCAGTATCGCGCTCAATGACTTCAAGAGGTTGGCCTGTATGTTCTGCTAACAACTTGTTTAGCTTCTGTTTAATCGTCAGGATTTCCTGAGCATGGATTTGGATATCAGAAGCTTGACCCTGGAAACCACCCAATGGTTGGTGGATCATTACACGAGAGTTAGGCAGTACGTAACGCTTACCTGGCGCACCACCTGCAAGCAGGAAGGCACCCATTGAACATGCTTGCCCCATACACACAGTGCTGACATTTGGCTTAATGAACTGCATGGTATCGTAAATAGACATACCAGCTGTTACGCTGCCGCCTGGCGAGTTGATGTATAGGAAAATATCTTTATCTGGATTTTCAGATTCTAGGAAAAGTAGCTGAGCCACGACAAGGTTTGCCATGTGGTCTTCCACTTGACCCGTTAAAAAAATCACGCGCTCTTTCAGCAGACGTGAGTAGATGTCGTAAGAGCGTTCGCCTCGGGAAGTTTGTTCAACCACCATTGGTACTAGCGCGTCCATAATTGGCGACATTGCATTTTTTTCTTGGTAGCTCATATTCTTATGTCCCTAAAATAAATGGCCCGGATGATGACTATCATACGGACCATTGTTAGCAGAATAGTTAACGTTAAGTCAACCTTCTACGCAAGATATTGCTTATTAAGCAGCAGGTTGTTGTTGGTTAAGTAGCTCGTTGAAGCCTACTTCTTTCTCAGAAACCTGTGCTTTAGCGATGATCGCGTCGATTGCTTGCTCTTCTAGAGCTACGTTGCGCATGTTGTTCATCATTTCTTCGTTTTGCTCGTAGTAAGCAATAACTTCTGATGGATCTTCGTATGCAGTAGCCATTTCTTCGATTAGAGCTTTAACTTTCTCGTCGTCCGCTTTTAGCTCTTCAGATTTGATTACTTCACCTAGTAGAAGACCAACAACTACGCGACGTTTAGCTTGTTCTTCGAACAGTTCACGTGGAAGCTGAGCAGCAGCTTCTGGGTTACCACCGAAGCGTTGTGCAGCTTGTTGACGTAGAACTTGGATTTCTTGCTCGATAAGCGCTGATGGTACGTTGATGTCGTTTTGCTCAACTAGACCGTCAATCGCTTGCTCTTTGATGCGGTTCTTAACAGCTTGCTTAAGTTCGCGTTCCATGTTCTTACGAACTTCAGCTTTAAGTGCTTCAACACCACCTTCAACAACACCGAACTTAGCAACGAACTCGTCGTTTAGTTCTGGAAGTTCACGAGCTTCAACTTTGTTCACTTTGATTGCGAACTTAGCTGCTTTACCTTTTAGGTTTTCAGCGTGGTAATCTTCTGGGAAAGTCACGTCGATGTCGAATTCCATACCAGCAGTTTTACCTGCGATACCGTCTTCGAAACCAGGGATCATGCGACCAGCACCCATTTCTAGAGGGAAGTTCTCAGCTTTACCGCCTTCGAACTCTTCACCGTCGATAGAACCAACGAAGTCGATGCTTACGCGTTTGCCATCTTCTGCTGCTTCTTCAACTTCAACCCAAGTTGCTTGTTGCTTACGTAGAGTATCGATCATCTCTTCTACGTCTGCATCTTTAACTTCTGTTAGTGGTTTTTCAACAGTGATGCTCTCTAGGCCTTTAAGCTCAACTTCTGGGTAAACTTCAAAAGTTGCAGTGAAAACTAGGTCTGAACCTTCTTTGTTCTCTACAGGAGCGAAAGTTGGAGCGCCAGCTGGGTTGATTTTCTCTTTAACGATAGCTTCGATGAAGTGGCGTTGCATTACTTCACCAAGAACGTCTTGACGTACTGCTTTGCCGTACATCTTAGCAACCATTTTTAGAGGCACTTTACCCTTACGGAAACCATCGAAACGACGGTTTTTAGCGATGTTGCGTAGTTCAGCTGTTACAGCGTCTTCGATGTTTGCAGCTGGAACAGTAATGTTTAGACGGCGCTCTAGGCCCTCTAGCGTTTCAACAGTAACTTGCATTATATATAAACCTCTAAAGTGGCTCGGTTTTCCGAGCGTATGAGCGAAACTCAGAGGAGCTTACGCTTCATCCTTGTGTAGTGTTCTGTCCGAACACCTAATTTAAAATCGAGTATCGATACTGGTTGTCAGTACCGGACTAATCAGTGATATCTTCGATAAAATAACCAAAGGTATCTCCTATTAGCCTCAGGACAGAATTTTTAGACGCGACATTCTAGCGATCTGTCGCAACCCTGTCGAGCCAATAGCCACTATGTGGACATTGTCTGCGCTAAATTCTCGAATGCTGACCCATTTTTTCTTCAAAAATGCGATTCAGACACCGTCTAAGCATCGCCAGCATATCTAGAATGGGGACAATAGCGACTTTTTCAAGAGAATCGACCGGTTTTTTTATCGAAAAGCCTAAAAAGAGATCTTGCTCTTGTTTTACTCCACAGAGTTGAAAACTAAATCCCCAATCCTTCTTACAAACTATTAACATTTTCTTACGTGACCAAAGGAAGTTGTAAGGAGTGTAAGGATGTCGCAAAAAAAACGGATTCTGCTGACATTTTTTGCTTTCTATTTCCTGTGCGCAATTATCGGTGGCCATTGGGTTTGGCAGACCAGTTATCAATCTCTACTTGATAAACACCAATCACAGCTGGAGCAGTTTTCTGGCCATATAAAAAATAAACTCGATAAGTACGCCCATATCCCAAATCTTCTAGCTAAAGATGATCCTCTTTATCAAGCGCTTCTGCACCCCAACAACAGTGCGCAACTGGAAATCACTAATCGGTATTTAGAATCCGTTAATGGCGTGATTGAAGCAGCGGATACGTACTTAATCGATCAATGGGGTACAACGATCGCAGCCAGCAACTGGCGTAAAGAGCGCTCCTTTATCGGGCGAAATTTTGCATTTCGCCCTTATTTCAAACAAGCCATTGTAGGCAAAAGAAGCCAATACTACGCACTGGGCTCAACATCTGGTAAACGTGGCTACTACTATTCTTATCCCATCGTATACGCTGGCGGTGTACTTGGTGTCGTCGTGGTGAAGATGGACCTAAGTAAGATTGAGGACAATTGGCAGCAACCTAACAGTGTTTTTGTCGCCAGCGACCCATACGGAATTGTTTTCATGAGTAGCCGAAGTGAATGGCTACTCAAAAGCTTACAACCACTGACAAAAAAAGAGAAAAAGCAAGTTTGGGCAAGCCAACAATATCTTGATGCGCCAATTGAAACGCTTGGATTAGTGGGTAGTTTGGACGAGGTGCATTCTGAGCTTAAACAGGGTTACCCATACAATAAAGGAACCTTGGTGGTCTCTTCGCTGCCTCTTCCCGAACTCAAACTGACAATTCGTGTGCTGTCTCCTAAACAGTCGATCGTTTGGTTCACCATGGGTTACATCTTTGTACTCACTCTAGCATTCATGGTTTTGTTTTTAATTGGTCAGCTTATTTATCACCGTCAACAGCGTCACTTGCAAATTGAACGAATTCAACAAGAAGCCAATCAAAAGTTGGAATATCAAGTCATGGCACGGACTGCCGAGTTGCAAGCGGAGATCGCACAGCGTATCGATACCGAGCAAACTTTACGCGTTACTCAAGACGAATTGGTGCAAGCAGCGAAACTCGCGGTGTTAGGACAAATGTCGGCCAGTATCAGCCATGAACTGAATAATCCACTTGCGGCAATTCGTAGCTTTGCGGAGAACGGCAAGCTGTTTCTAAAAAAAGAAAAATATGAGCGAGTGAAAGATAATCTCACTCGCATTTCTGCTCTCACTGACCGTATGGCAAATATCAGTCAGCAACTTCGCTCTTTCGCCAAAAAAACCAGTGGTGACGAGTTGGCTCAATCTCGACTGTTCCCTGTTATTGCCTCTGTAAAAGAACTGATGAAGCCCGCATTTAAATCAGGGCGCGTCACGTTAGAAACAAATTTGCCAGAGCATGATGTTGAAGTGCAGATCAATATTATTCAACTGGAGCAAGTGTTGGTCAATTTACTGACTAATGCGATAGAAGCACTCAAAGAGCAACAAGACAAACAGGTAGAATTATCTGTAGAACACGATGAGCACACTGATTTGGTTTGGATTCATGTTGATGATAATGGCCCAGGGCTTGGCTCTTTCTCACTTTCTGATTTATGTGAACCGTTTCTAACCACTAAACTGAACGGTTTAGGTTTGGGTCTCTCTATCTCGCAACAAATCTTAGCCAGTATGAATGGAAAATTATGTGCCCATAATCGAGAACAAGGCGGCGCTCGATTCTCATTGTGTTTACCTATCACTTCTTACAACACTGAACCATCAAAAGGATAAGATCATGTGTCAGGTGTTTTTTATTGATGATGAGGCCGATCTCAGAATCGCTATAGAACAGACCTTTGAACTGGCGGATATCGACGCCAAGTTTTTTGTGGATGCAGAATCGGCTTTAATAGCGATGCAGCAAGGAGAAGAAGCTGGCGTCGTGGTCACTGATATCTGTTTGCCGGGCATTTCTGGTATGGATATGCTGACAACTTTGACTCAACGCGATGCAAACTTACCCGTCATCATGATCACTGGACACGGTGATATTTCCATGGCTGTGCAAGCCCTTCATCAAGGCGCTTACGACTTTATTGAGAAACCTTTTGCGCCAGAACATTTGGTTGAAACGGTTAAGCGGGCGATTGAGAAGCGCAAACTAACCAATGAAAATGAAAAACTGCGCCTGTCACTTAAAGCCAGTAAAACCCTTGGTCCACGAGTTATTGGTGAAACCTCTAGCATCCAAATATTACGAGAGACCATCACCCAAATCGCCGATACCGACGCCGATATTTTATTGTTTGGTGAAACCGGTACAGGGAAAGAGTTAATCGCTCGTTCTTTACATGAGCAAAGCTCTCGCCGGAACCAAAACTTTGTCGCCGTAAATTGTGGAGCGGTTCCAGAGAACTTAATTGAGAGTGAACTCTACGGCCATGAAAAAGGCGCATTCACTGGCGCCGAAAGCCGTCGTATCGGTAAATTTGAGTTTGCACAAGGCGGCACACTTTTCTTGGATGAGATCGAGTCGATGCCTATCCAAGCCCAAATTCGTTTATTGAGGGTATTACAAGAGCGCGTGATTGAGCGTGTCGGTTCAAATGAATTATTGCCTTTAGATATTCGAGTGATTGCCGCAACAAAGGTCGATTTAAAACACGCAGCTGAAGAAGGTACTTTCCGTCAGGACCTCTATTATCGGCTCAATGTCGTGACCCTGGATCTCCCGCCACTACGCGAACGAAAAGAAGACATTCCCGCCCTCTTTCACCACTTTCTGTTGGTAGCAGCTTCACGTTATGGCAAAAGCTCACCTAGCTTGTCACCCCAAGATCTAGCGCAACTGATGAGCCATGACTGGCCTGGCAATGTTCGAGAACTCAGAAATGCTGCAGAGCGTTTTGTGCTATTGGGTAAGTTAATTCAGTTGGGAGAATCGAACCCAGTTGCTAAGTCTTCCTCAAGCCTTGCAGAGCAAGTGGCGGAGTTTGAGAGAGCAGCCATTGAAGGCGCTTTATTAGAAAACAACGGTAGTATTAAACAGACAATATGCCAATTGAATGTGCCAAGAAAAACTCTTTACGACAAGATGCAGCGCTACCAAATAAATAAAGACCTTTACAAATAAAACACGTTCAAATAGCTGGCATTATATTCAACTTGAATCATAATTTTTAACAACGGGTTTATCATGGTTGTTATAGATATGAACGAAAAAGTGAGAATACCGATTGTTACAGATACCGTGCTCGTAGACGGTTGCTATCAAGAAGAGAGAAGATTCGGTGAAGAGCGTCGCAAAAATAAAAAGAGGTGGCGACACTATGAACGTCGAATTAATTCAGACCCGCGCAAAACTTGTTACAAGTCAATAGACGAAGAGGTGTGAATTCTCACACCTCTTTCTACTTTCTGGCTTCCATTACTTGGTAATGATCTCCGGCCCCATCAAGGTAGTAGGCAACCAAGTCGAAACCCATGGTACATATGTGACGATAATTAGGAATAAGAACATCACTCCAACCCAGGGTAATGCTGCCTTCACTACATTCATCATCGACATTTTGGCAACACCAGCGGTCACAAATAAGTTAAGACCCACGGGCGGCGTTATCATTCCTATCTCCATATTCACCACCATCATTATGCCCAAATGAATTGGGTCTATGCCTAATGCAATCGCAATTGGGAACACGAGCGGCGCAACAATGATCAACAAGCCTGATGGCTCCATGAACTGACCACCAATCAGCAACAAGACGTTCACCACAATCAAAAAAGTGATTGGTCCGAGACCAGCCGAGAGCATCGACTCGGTGATCATTTGCGGGATGCGTTCTTCCGTTAAAACATGCTTCAAAATTAAGGCATTAGCAATGATGAACAGCAGCATGATGGTGAGTTTGCCCGCTTCATACAGGGTGTGTTTGGTGTCTTTATGAACAAAGGTTTGGAAGATTTTAACGAGCGCAGGTTTAGTGTTTTTCTTGTCTGCAAATGGCCCCATGTCTTTGTATACAAAGTTAGCAATAAAGAATGAGTACACAGCAGCAACCGCAGCGGCTTCTGTCGGCGTAAAGATACCGCCATAGATACCACCAAGAATGATGACGACCAACAACAAGCCCCAGCTTGCATCCTTGGCGGCATCAAAAGTTTCTTTCCAACCGACAAAAGGTTGCTTTGGAAGGTTCTTGATTCTCGCGGCAATGTAAATCGCGATCATCAACATGACACCCGCCAGCAAACCGGGAATCACACCACCAAGGAACATACGTCCAACTGACACATCCGTTGCGGCTGCATACACCACCATCACAATCGAAGGTGGGATCAAAATCCCTAGCGTACCTGCGTTACAAATTACCCCAGAGGCAAACTCTTTTGAGTAACCGTTTTTGATCATACCTGCGATAACAATACTACCTATGGCAACAACCGTTGCAGGTGAGGAACCTGACAACGCGGCAAACATCATACACGCTACAACCGAAGCCATCGCCAAACCGCCGCGGAACCAGCCTACAATGGCAATGGCGAAACGAATGATCCGCTTTGCTACGCCACCCGTCGACATAAAGCTTGAAGCCAATATAAAGAATGGAATAGCCAATAGCGTGTAGTGGCCCGCGAATGCATTAAACAGCGTTTGAGCAACTGACGCTAAAGAGGCATCCGAATGCATTAAAAGGAAAAGAACACTGGAAAGGCCCAGCGAAATAGCAATTGGCACGCCAACCAGCATAAAGCCAATTACCATCAAAAATAGAAATAAGATATCCATGGCTTATTGCTCCTTGTTTTTAGCGTCTTGCGAGGCCTTTGGAGCCATTACGTCTTCAGCGTCACTCATCTCAGCTTTAAGAGATTCGAGCTCTTCCTCCGCTTCATGTCCTGCAATCAAGCGATCGAGCTTACCAGTAGCGATTTGCCACGTGACTTGAACAAATCTAAACGTTAGTAGCGCCATTCCAAGTGGCAAAGCGAAGTAAGGAATAAAACGTGGCAGCTTTTCATAACGCTCTCCCTCATTTAACCAGTCGGCCATGAACTGGAGTATTTCAGGCATCGGAATATCGTCCGTTTCATACCACGCTCGGTCGGTAGCGAACGGATACCAGTAGTTCCAGGCGCCAATTAACAGCAAAATAGAGAAGGCTAAGCAACACATTGCTGCAAAAAGCGCCAGGGCTTTTCGTTTACCTTCCGGAACGATGTTAATAATGACATCGACACCAATATGAAAGTGTTTTTTCACACCATAAGATGCGCCAACCAACACCATCCATGCGAACATGAAAACGGTGAGCTCAAGCGCCCAAAGAATATTGTCGTTAAAGACATAACGAAAGATGACATTGGCAAAAGTCAGCAAGGTCATGGCACCCAAGAAGAAAGCAATCAAAGTCTCTTCAATGGCATCAGTGATTCGTCCAGCCTTGGCAAAAAAAGTCTGTTCCATAATTACATCACGTCGTCTGTAGGGGGAAAGAGCCCCCTCAGTTTGAGAGGGCTAAATGTGCTAGGTGTTATTATTTTTGGTTAGACGCCAAAGCGGCTTCGATTAGGTCAGAACCAATGTCTTTTTCGAACTTCTTCCATACTGGTTGAAGTGCAGTGACCCACTCTTGGCGCTGTTCTGGCGTTAGAGTACGAACCACACCACCGGCTTCGATGATATTGTTCTTATTCGCAAGGTTTACTTTGGTTGACTCAGCATTACGCTGCGCAGTTACCTCTTGAATAATGGTATTTAACTGCTCGCGCTGATCATCTGGTAGGTTTTTCCAGAAGTCGTTTGACGTCACAACTAAGTAATCCAGAATTCCGTGGTTCGTTTCCGTAATGCCATCTTGAACTTCGAAGAATTTTTTGCCGTAAATGTTTGACCAAGTATTTTCTTGACCATCAATAACCTTAGTTTGCAAGCCGCCGTAAACTTCTTTGAACGACATTTTTTGTGGGTTAGCACCTAGCTGCTCAAACTGAGCAACGAGTACATCAGAGGCTTGAACACGGAACTTAAGTCCTTCAGCATCAGTTGGAGAAATGAGCGGCTTGTTGGCTGACATTTGCTTCATGCCGTTATGCCAAAACGCAATGCCTTGTAGGCCACGACGTTTCATTGAATTTTTCAGCTTTTCACCCGCTTCCGAGTTTTGGAAACGGTCAACCGCGTCGACATCATCGAACAAGAAAGGAAGATCGAAAAGGCGGTACTTCTTGGTGAATTTCTCAAACTTAGAAAGAGAAGGAGCAGCGAGTTGAACATCACCATTCAGTAGCGCTTCCAACACTTTGTCATCATCATACAGTGTTGAGTTAGGAAACACCTGCATACAGACTTTACCGTTCATCTCTTCGTTGACGCGCTTTTCAAGTAACGAAGCCGCGATGCCTTTAGGGTGTTTGTCCGCGTTCGTTACATGGCTAAACTTGATGACCGTTTCACCCGGGTCACAATTTGCGGCAGCATTAAAACTGGTAACAGCAAGTGCAGAAACAGATAGTAGAGTTAGAGGCTTAAACATTATTATTCTCCTTGTTGAATCACATCCCATCCCGTCCATGAGTAACTAGGTGTTAGGCGATGGGTACGGATATTCAACAAAGAGCAATTAATGGACCATGTTAAAATTTATATGCATTTCAATAAATTAACATAGCCCATTAACATGAATCCGAAGTGTAACGAGTGAATTCCACCCAAGAAAAAGATACAAATGGGTGGGAAATGACCCATTTATGAAGAACAGCTTATCTCCATTTTCTTCCCCCATTCCGGCGGCAATTTCGCGTAATCATCAAACTCAGGTTGCTCATCAAATGGGCGTTTTAACAGTTCGGCCAATCGGTGTAATTCGCTAAAGTCCCCTTCTTCCGCTTTATCAATCGCCAACTGAGCCAAGTAGTTACGCAAGATGTATTTGGGATTGGCTTGACGCATCTGTTTGCAACGCTGTTCGGTTGAAATCAGGCCCCCTAGTTCATCAACCTCTAGCTCACACCGAGCTAAGTACAGTTCAAGCCAAGCTCGCGCAGCTTCTCGGTCGAGAAATAAATCGATTACGGCTTGGGAAGGCGCATTATCAAGGTTTGAAAGCGTTCTGAAGAAGCGAGTGTAGTCCGTTTTGTTCTGGTGAAGAAGCTCAAACATAGCTTCAAACAAACGCCCGTCTTCCGCTATCTTGGTTTTTAAGCCCAACTTCTCACGCATGAGGCGGCTGAACTGCTGGCTTAAATGAACTTCAAATTGACTCAACGACGATTCTAAATCTTCTCGTTCAACGAGTGGCGATAGCGCATGCGCCAGTGCTGACAGGTTCCAAAGCGCAATTCTAGGCTGTTGATCAAATGCGTAACGACCCTGGTAGTCTGAATGATTACAAATGTATTCCGGCTCATAATCATCAAGAAAGCCAAACGGACCATAATCAAAAGTTTGCCCAAGAATTGACATGTTATCGGTATTCATCACACCATGCGCAAAACCAAAAGCTTGCCAATATGCGATCATCTCGGCTGTTTTAGTCACGATGGCGTCAAACATCGCGGCATATGGTTTCTCCGCCGATGCACAATCAGCAAAGTGCCACTCAATCACCTTATCCGCCAACAGCTGCTGCTCTGCTAACTGGTTGGTGTAAAAGAAATGCTCAAAGTGACCGAATCGAACATGGGTTTCAGCCATTCGAAGTAACAAAGCGCCCGATTCCGTTTTTTCTCGATAAACAGGTGTATCACTGACCATCATACCAAGAGCACGTGTCGTGGGAACCCCAAGGCCCGCCATGGCTTCACTGCACAAGTACTCACGGATAGTTGAGCGTAATACCGCTCGCCCATCTCCCATTCGCGAGTAAGGCGTTAGCCCTGCACCTTTGAGGTGAAGATCAAACCAAGTACCATCCTGATGCTCAATTTCTGCCAACAGTAATCCACGTCCATCGCCCAAATCTGGGTTGTAAACGCCAAACTGATGGCCTGCATATTTCATCGCAAGAGGACGAAATTGTTCGAATTCACTTAGCCCAGAAAAAACCGCCAATAACTCATCGTTTTGCTCTTCTGGTAAACCAAACTGCTGTGCAAACTCACCATTCCAAGCGACCCAGCGAGTGTTGTCCAAGGGTTGTGGCTCGACCAACGTATAGAACGCTGACGGTAATTGACTAAAGCGATGGGTGAAATTGACCCGTTGCCAAATGGACATGTAGGGTTCCTTAATAAAAAGAAGTACTGTTGTGAGTATACGTGTGAATGTCCCTGTCATTCAGCCATGAAATGGGCATGGGTATTTTGCGTGAATAACGCGAAGGCGGCAGGAAGGTATCAACCTGCCGCAGACCGTCTCCTAAACGGAGGTAGCATGTAAAAACGATCAAAGGGTTAAGCGGAAAATTCTTCACCCGTTTTTGGTGGCTGTGATGTCGTATCAAAACGAGCGCGTTCGATATCCACTACCGTTTTATAGCTCAACGATAACAATGCCAGCTGGTACGCGCCAAAAATACCATAGGCCACACCGACGAGGCTCAACATAAAGAGATTCGTAAAGTGGCTAAAGATCAGCTGACTGAGCAAGCCCGCACCCAATGGAATTAGTCCCATCAAAATGAATACTTGTTTGTTGTATGCTCTGCTCTGGTTCCACGAACGACGCAAACTGCGCGGCTGATGATCCATTGCAGTCGCTGGCAACACAAATGACCATCGCGCCATTACCCAATAGCCAGGAATGCTTGCAATCGTTGTGATAATAGCCATAGCAACAAAGTCGGCTTCACCACTTTCTGCAATGTAGATAAACGACAACACAAAGATCGGGATACCAATAACGAGCATCATCATCAGTCCAAACAGTATCCACCAGCCTATGAAACGGAATTCTCGAGCTGACAAACGAAATACATCCAACGCAGAGTGCATGTAATCGCCGGCTAAATAAATTCGATGCACACGCACAGCCGCCATAGCGGCAACAAGTGGGTACAAAATAATTGTGACGAAATAAAATCCTGCGACATTGCCTTCTTGAACGTTCGCTTGATCTTGCCCCGTCATTTCAGGATACATAAAAGCAAAAATTGAGTGCACGATAATCAACGGAATACAAGCAATAACAATTGCGAGTAGATTCCTTCTGACCATCACTGCCGCTTCTCGGCATATTTCCGAAACAGAAAAGCCCTCGGTAGACATATAACATCCTTAGTTCATAAAAATCGGCCCCTAGGGTAACCGCAGAGTAGAAAAATCGCTTTAAAAATAATGAGAAACACATCTCATAAGACAATGAGAACGAAACCAAAATAGATCAGATAAAAAATAAGCCACTCAATGTGAGTGGCTTATACCGCAATTCAATACCGTTTTAGACGCGACGTCGCCAGCCTAATGTTGCAAGTAACATCAAAGCCCAATAAGAAACACTGCCGCTACCTTCAGAGTTCTTGAATGTCGTTGTCTTCAAAGAAGCAACAACCGTCACGATAACTTCCCCCGTAGCAGTGGCACCATGACCGTCTGAAACCGTATATTGCAGCTTGATGCCGTCAGTAGGGCTATCCGGTGCTTGAAAACGGATTTTGCCATTCTCTACACTCGCACTTCCCACACCCGTTACGTTCTGTACGCTTTCTACAACCAGTTTATCGCCGTTCACATCCGAATCATTGCTCGCTGCATCAATCAGAATACTTTCACCAACGGCAACGGTCGCCGTATCTGCAAGCGTAAGTGGCGCTGCGTTTTTCATGGTTAAATCGACGGTAGCACTGGACGTTTCATTACTAGGATCAGTCACGGTTAAACGGAATGTCAGAACCTCACCCGCTTTTGCACCTTGAGGCACCGTAAAGCTTGTGCTAACACTGGTTGCATTGCCAAGAGAAACTGAAGTGCCAGCCAACTGCTCCCATTTATAACTCAACACATCACCATCAGCATCCGTACTATTTAACGCAGACAACGTGACTCGCTGCCCAACCGTCATGTCTTTATTATCAACATCAATCACGGCCACTGGCGCTTCGTTGCTGCCAAGCACTTCCACCTGCACATTCACGATTGAAGATGAGTACGCACCATCAACCGACAACAAACGATATTGGAAAGTGTCCAGACCAACGAAGTTAGATTCAGGTTGGTACTGGTTGCCAGAGATGGTGCCGTGCTCAGGCTTCTGCACAATGTCCACATTGAACTGATACCCTACCGCCATGAAATCATTGTCCATCAGGTTCAGTTTGATTGGCGTATTTTTATTGGTTTGTAACGAATCAGATTTCGCTTCAACCAAGTTGCTCGCATCCACATTTAATAATGCTGCAAACGGAATATAAGAGAACCCGGCTTTTTCTAGACCAAACGTGCCAATCTCACTGTAATCACCATTCCACATTACAGGTAGAGAGGCTTTTTCAGTTTTTAGCAAGCGACCGAAATCAAAGTTTGCATCAAATTGACCGCCTTCCAATTCAACGACCAATAAATGCTGACCCGCACTCAATTGGCTTGATTGAGGGAATAAAATTCGAGATGACTTTTGGAAGTTACCTTGCTGTAAAAGCTCAGCGTTGTTTTGATTCAATATTAATCGATAGCCAATGTTTCCAGAAAATGGGAATCGCCAAACTCGATAAGTCATGTCACTTTGAGCGCTATCTCTTTGCGCGTAAAGTTGAAGGCCATCAAGCTCTGTATCACGATTCAAGTCCAGTGACACCGCCAGAGTGTTACTCCCACTCGCGTACACATAACCTTGGTGAAGAGAGTTCAGCCATGCTGACTTATTTGGTTCGTTTGTATGTTCAAGAGAAAAACTACCACCGTTGGTGTTGCTGGCAATGTTGGAAATACGAACCCCAGTATCAAACCCTGTGATCGTTCTCAGACCCGGGGTCGATGTATCTGAAATGACATTGCCACCATTAGGGTACAAATCGTCAGCGTCACTCCTACCACCATTTTCTAACTCATTCAGACCATCAGCCTGCATGATTTGAACCTGCATCGCGCCAACATCATTAAAGCGGTTCTGGACATTGACCGACGTCGCCAGGATACCTTCAGCCGCCAATGCTCGGTCGTAACCGCTAAAGGTGCGATTTTCCAAGTAAACACGTGGGCCAAACTCTTTCAAGTACGGGTCGAGATACACCAGCTTGACATCGTCGTTGTTCACAGAAATAGGCGCTGGACTTTCATGAGTTACCGTTGCTACAACAAAACCAGCAGCGTGTTTGCTCCATGCACTCATGTTCACCGGAGTGTCACCAGCGTATGAATCTCCCGGTTTCTGCGCCCATGAACCGCCACCCATCACGCCCCAAGAGCCGATCGAGGCATCACTGTTCCTTGCGTACAAATCCGGTAAGCCAAGCATTAAGTGGCCAAGCTCGTGTACGATCACGCCCAAGGTCGCTTGATGATCAACTTGATAGTCAGCGAACACACAATAGTCTGTGATCTTTTTACCATCTAGTGTGACATCATCGTGAGAGAATTTGTGCGGCCAAATAGCAGGACGGTTGAGAACCCCTGTTGAACGATCGCCCCCCGCAAAAATAAACATGACAGAGAGTTCTGACGGTTCTACGGTACCATTTTGATTGCTGTCGTAGGCCGAAAGATTAAAGTATGGATCCAGTTTTTGATAAGCCTCGGTGAAAACCGCATTCAACTTGGCGGTGCATGTCTTATCAGTAGAACTAGAGTGACAGTTAGGGTGGCTTTGTGCCACAGTCACATCTATCACACCGTCATTGGCGGTGCCGTAACTCTCAAGTGCAGGAACAACTTTGAATTTACCTTGAGAGTTTTTATCAAAGTAATCCACAACGCTTTGACCATTGGTATTAAATACGCGTTGCTCAAAATCGTGCACCATTGCTTGGTCATCAAACGAAACTTGCACAACCAATAGGGGCTGCTGCTTCACCGTTGAACTGCTCATCGCCTGGTAACCTTGCGCCGGACGCAGTAGGTTTTTTCGTGCCATCGGTTCAATGGTTTTTAGAGAAGATAATTGCGGTTTAACTTGTAAATCCGGGCGAAACTTCGCCGACTCAGGTGGCTCACTCGACTGCGTTTTCACCACACCTGTCGAGATCAATATTGGCGTGTCTGACTCGCGCTGAATCTGCGCGAAAAACCAAACGCCGTCTTCCTGAAGTAAGGCATTGCCCTGCTTATCTTCAAACCAGTGGAAATCTGCCGTTCCACGTAGAATTGCCTCACTGGAGCTACCATCGCTCAACGCAATAGTATGCCAAACCGGCGATGGCGGAGTAGTTGCCATGCTCTTCCCTGCAAGAAGCGCAGTTAGCATAGCCATGGCGAGTGTGTTGAATTTCAAAGTACGACTCCATCTTTTCGATTCGTTCATTCATACCAAGCACAACAAACACAAAGTAACCCTATGGGCATAGAGTAAGACTGAGTGACTATTGACGAAGGCTGGTATCAATTCGCTCAGATAACACGACGTAGTTTGGTGTCACACTACAAAAGCGTCGGATTCCAAAACGCTGTTATGAGCGTAGCTTCTGAGAATATAAATTGAGTGAATGAATAGTATCGAAACGAAAGGAAGAAGAAATGAACTTCTACGAATTTGTAGGTAAAACTGGGCAACATTCCACATATTCTATAAATGTACGAGCACTGCTATTAATCAATGCTCGTAATGGTCGCGCGGCCATTGTTTAACGCTATATTAACCTGTAAGAACGGCGTCTTCTGGATATTTGACCAAGGTAGGTTCAGGACGTGCCAACATGTAGGCAAGCGTGAGCGGCCCAATACGACCAATGATCATCACCACGATCATAATGTATTTACCAGGTTCAGAAAGTTCCGCAGTCAAACCGGCGGTGAGCCCCACTGTGGCAAATGCGGAAATGGTTTCAAACATAACCTTATCAAAGCTGGCCTTCTCGGTAAGCATCAATAAAAACATTGCGCTTGTCAGGATGGCTCCGCTCACAACGATAATTGCCAATGACTTAGTCACAGTTTGCCAATTTATGGTTCGCTTAAACATAACCACATGTTTCTTTTGGCGTAAAAAGGTCCACGTAGCCATAAACGCAACAGCAAATGTGGAAACTTTAATACCGCCTCCCGTTGAGGTGGAACCCGCTCCAATTAACATCAGAACAATCATGACCAGTAAGGCTGGCTGGGTAAACAACGCCAAGTCAACACTATTAAACCCTGCCGTTCGAGCACTCGCAGATTGAAAGAATGCCGCCAACCATTGCCCTGTTGCAGGTAAAGACGCCATTGTGTTTGGGTTGCTTCGCTCAAGTAACCAAAACATCATCGTTCCGACTAAGAGCAATATCGGTGTCGCAATCAGCATGATTTTGGTGTGAAGATGCAAAAAGTGGAAACCTTTGCGCCAGTTTAGCCAGATGTCACCCACAACAGTAAAACCAAGCCCGCCAAAAATGAATAGCCCCGCCAGTGTAAAGATAACCAACGGATCATTCACAAAGCTCATCATACTGTCAGAAAACAGCGCGAACCCAGCGTTGTTAAATGCAGAAATTGCATGAAACAAGGCGTAAAACATACCAGTCTGCCAGCCCATTTCAGGGACCCAGCGGATAGAGAGAAAAATAAACCCGATCGTTTCTGCAACAAGCGCGAAAACAACAATCCGCTTTACTAGTCGGTTTAGATTGACTTGCCGATCTTGCCCTAATGCTTCTTTCGCCAGCGCTTGTTGACGCAAACTCAAACGCACGCCGAACATATAGAGTAAGACCGCCGACAACGTCATCTGCCCCAACCCACCGATTTGCATTAAAAACATCAGCAAGATTTTACCCGCAAGCGTAAAGTGTTGCCCAGTATCGACAACACCAAGCCCTGTCACACTAATAGCGGACGTTGCGGTAAACAAAGCATCCGTTATCGACAGGCCCGTAACAGAAAAAACTGGCAAGGTTAGCAATACCGCAGAAGGCAGTAAAACACCGAGAAAACTGAGCAATATAATTCGCGGTTCGTTGCCTTTCGCTTTCTCTTGTTTACCATCTGGTGCGTAAAAAACACCTTTCTGATGAAAATACGTCATAGCGATTTTAATTTATTTGCGAGCGCATCTTGAGGGCCGACCACAATAATTAGGTCACCAATTTCTAGTGTGGTATTAAGGTCAGGTGCCTTGGTAATTTCTGGGCCCCGTTTAAACCCTAGCACTTGCACGCCATCGACTTTGCACAGAGCCAAATCACTTAGTGTCTTACCCATCCAACGAGAGCCAATCACAAACTCCGTCATAGCTAAGCCACTGCCTAATGGGTGGAACTCAAGAACCCGTTTATCGAGCATTTTACGCGCGACACGTATCCCCATGTCACGCTCAGGCATGATAATGTGGTCTGCGCCAATTTTTTGCAGAACACGAGCTTGGAAGCGATCGTTGGCTTTAACCCATACTGACTTTACTCCCGCCTCTTTAGCAATCAATGTCGCAAGAATACTGGCATTGACATCCGCTCCGATGGCAATCATCACCATGTCGTAATCATCAAGTTTGAGCTCAGCAACCGTCTCTTCGTGAGTACAGTTAGCCACAACCGCCTGACTAACAAAACTGGCGGCTTCTTTAACTCTGTCTTCGTTGATGTCAACGGCTAAAACTTGAGCGCCTGAATCTTGTAACTCTTTACACACTGCCAAACCAAATCGGCCAAGACCAATAACGGCGAATTGCTTATCACCTGTTTTCATTTGTGCCCCATCTTATGCATTCATTAGCAAGCAAAAAAGTTTGCGCCCATTCCTTACCTTGTGCAAACCTGCGGACAGATAATTGACAAAAGCTTAACGCACCTTGATTCACTTTACGTGTTAAGCGTATGACACTGATTAACTTTTTTCCTCATTACCGAATAGAAACCGTCGCGATGGCTACATAATTGGATGCCTTAAAACGCAAAAAGCCGCAAGAATGCGGCTTTTAGATCATGGGATAAACTGGCTATTTTGATTCGCGCTTATCATGCGGTTTACGTTTATTCTTAGGCACGTAATTTAAAATTGAAACTGGTACTGGCTTTCTTGGCGCAAAACCTTCAATTTCCACTCGCTCTAGCAAGTGCCCTAAACGACTTTCAATCATGCAGAGGTTCTTAAAGTCGTCTTTTGAAACCAGTGATATCGCCTCACCTTTCGCGCCAGCACGACCTGTACGACCAATACGATGTACATACTCATCCGCTGGGTAAGGTAAATCGTAGTTGATGACAACTGGCAGATTATCAATATCAATACCGCGCGCAGCAACGCCGGTTGCGACTAAGTACTGGATTTCACCCGCTTTAAACTTTTCTATTAATTCCTGGCGAACACGCTGATTACGGCCACTGTGGAATGCTTCTGCCACAATGCCACGTTTCTCAAGTTGGCTTACCAGTTTGGCTGCACCGTATTTAGTTTCAATAAATACCAGTACTTGCGACCAGTCATTTTCTTTAAGCAAGTGACTTAACAGCGACGACTTCATGTCTTTATCGACGGTCGTGATCCACTGTTTAATATTTGATTTTGATGCACTGTGCTTTGCAATCGTGATCTCTTCAGGATCAATAATCGCATTTTTCGCCAAGTCACGAACAGGGTTAGATAACGTCGCTGAGAACAGCAAACTTTGCACATGTTCTGGCATACAGTCGACGATTTTGTCGATCGCATCGATGAATCCCATATCCAACATTTTGTCGGCTTCATCAAGCACTAGCATTTCCACTTCATCAAAGTGAATCGCGCGTTGACCGTACAGATCAATCAAACGCCCAGGCGTGCTTACCACAATATCGACACCCTCGATCAAGGCTTGTTTTTGTGGTGCATAATCCACACCACCAAACATCGCCATTGAGCGTAATGGTAAGTTTTTACCATAAGCTTCAATACTTTGATGAACCTGAAGCGCAAGTTCGCGTGTTGGCGTTAGGATAATCGCACGAGCGCGTTTTTTACGTTGCGTTTCGCCTCGACTAAGCTTTTCTAAGATTGGCAGAACAAAACTGGCCGTTTTACCTGTGCCCGTTTGCGCTGCTGCAATTAAATTGCGGCCACGCAATACGATTGGAATGGCTTTTTGTTGGATAGAAGTGGGTTTTTCATAACCTAGCGCTTTTACTGCATCAGCAATCGATGCGCTTAAACCAAGCTTAGAAAATGGCATAGAAAGGTCTCAACAGAGGAAATGGGCGCGTAGTGTATCAGAATCCCCGTGAAGTAACAGAAGGATTCATGCGCGAAAAACTAGGAACATGACACAATCTTAGCCCATGAAATTGGGCTGCAAACCTTTTTCTAATTTTTTCCTCACTTTGTAGGAAACATCATTAAGCGTGATTTTCCCCGTTTTGTGGCGGTCGATACCTGCATTCTGTCGATAGGCAATTGAGCCTTGTCTGAACAAAACGAAAGACGGCGGTTTACCAATCGCAGCAGGGTAGAGAATGGCCATGTAAGCATCTTCTAAGCTATTAATTTTATTTCGATAGGGCCAATAGTACGCTTTCACATAGTCAAGTTGTTCAAGCGCGCTCATTCTCGCAAGAGTCTTTGTGTTCACTCCTAATGATTCTGCGGTAGAGGGCATAAATTGAATTAACCCTGTAGCCCCGCTTCCGGAACCATTTTTGATGCTTGGACTGAAAGTTTCAGCAGTTTCAAATGCCATGCACGCCATAAGATGATTAGGATTGATCTTTAGCTCTTTACTAATACGGATGACTTTAGATTTGAACTCTGGAGAAACTTTACCTCCCCACGCGACCGCGTTCTCGGGATCTGCAATCGAAGAGACCGTTGATGCGTCATGTTCTTCGACAATTTTAGAAAGTAGAGGAAGCGTTTGGCGTAGTCGATGGCTCGAACTCACCAAGCGAATTGATTTGGTAAGAAACTTGTCTTTTTTTTGATGTAGTTTTTGGAACTTTACTAACTTATACAGTTGCTTATAAACCGTTTTCACAACGAAGCCGGATGTAGGGAACACTCCCAGAATGTAATCCATTTCCTACAAATTTAATATAAATATCAGCAACAGGAATTCTAGATGTGATCAATGTCACCATAAAAATTCTCAAATTCGATACACACCGATGTAAGTGGTCAATGTGTCTCCAACACGCTAGAAGTAAAAGTAAAGAGGCATTAAAAAGGTCTTACCAATTTTTTGGTAAGACCTGGGCTTACTGATTCTCGGATAAGCGAATGTATATTCTTACAGTTCAGCTTCCCGAACCAGTTCTGCAAGCGTCGACAAACGCTGCTCACTTTGTTTTACGTAAGGATTATTCGTATCCCAAGCATATCCAGCCAAAATCGCACTAATCATCTGTTTAATACGTGGGTTCGGGTTTTGATAGAAAATCACATCTTGCAACGTGCCGTTGTACCAGCCTTCCACATAAGTGCGGAATGTGTTCACTCCCACCATTAAGCGTTGCGAGTACTCTTCTTGCCAATCAACCTTTTCACCATTCAGGTGACGAACCACGCAGTCCGCTGCAAACTCTGCCGATTTCATGGCGATAGTGACACCCGATGAAAATACAGGATCAAGAAACTCACCAGCATTACCAAGCAACGCGTAGTGCTCTGTCGCTAAACGTTTGACGTTAGCAGAATAGCCACCCAACTCGCCTGCTGGATTCGGGTAATTCGCGTTTCGCAATAAAGCAGCCAAACCCGGCTCTTCATTGGCTAACTGCTGCAACGCTGCAATCTTATCTTCTGGGTATTGTTCGAAAAATTCTGGCTCACCCACCACACCAAACGAACAGGTACCATTAGAGAATGGGATTAGCCAGTACCATACGTCGTGATTTTCAGGATGAACTGAAATTAAAATTTTGTTGCGATCGTATTCCGGCTCTTGGGGAGAGATATGATCTTCGATATGGGTAAAGATCGCTTTTCTAGGCGGAAGACAAGAAGGTTCTTCTAGCTCCAACAAGCGTGGCAAAACACGCCCAAAGCCACTTGCATCCAGCACAAAATCTGCTTCGATTTGATAAGCCTTCTTATTTGAGTCGAGCACTTCTAATCGAGACTTTTTCCCTTCAAACACTAGGTTGAGCAGCTCATGCTGATAACGAATCTCTACGCCTTGCACTTCAGCGCTATCTGCCAATACTTTATCAAAGTTGGCACGTTGAACCTGAAACGTCGTGCCCGGTCCTGGTGTGTATTTGTTTGTAAAGTCGAACTGGGTGTATACGCCATTACGACGAAATGCAGCACCATCTTTATACTGGAAACCAAACTGCTTTACTGCATGAGTCATTCCTGCTTGTTCAACAACTTCCATACATGCAGGGAGTAGGCTTTCTCCTATGGAAAAACGTGGAAAAGTCGCTTTTTCTAAGACAACAACATCTATGCCACGCGATTTTAATAAGGCAGAAACGGTTGAACCTGATGGCCCCGCTCCTACGACAACAACTTGCTTGAGCTCTGTTTTCATTCTGAATTTAGTTTGCTTGTAGTTTTAATAAGGTATGACCAAGGCCAATATTGTCGGTTCTTTCAACGACAGATAAACCTGCCGCTTCGACAATTTCTAAGAAATCATCACTGCGATAAAAGCGACTATTACCGTTAGCTAAACAGGTAAAATAAAGAGAAGTGGCATTAAGGCTATAGGAAGCTCCCGCGTATTTTTGAGCATCCCAAAACAGCTCCAATACGTAAATAGTATCTCCCTTCGTTAACTGGGCTTTAACTTTTTTAAGGATATTGAGGATCTCAATTGGGGAAAAGCAATCCAAGAACTGGCTCATCCACCATACGTCAGCATGCTCAGGCAATGTTTGTGCTTTATCAAGCATGTTTGCAGGGTATGGACGTACACGCTCGACGAACTGGTTTTCTGAAACATTCTTCATCGCTACTTCTAATTGCTGCGGTAAATCAACAATCGTCACTTGAACGTCAGGGTCATGTTTACAACACTGAATCGCCCATTTTCCCGTATTTCCGCCAATATCCACAAGATGCTTTGGCTTCCTTGCAAATACCTCTTTAAGCAGAAGTGGGAACGAGCGATCCGAATAGAAATGATCGAACTTAAACCAGCTCTGTTTGGCTTGTTCTGGTAACGTCGATAGACCTTGATAAATGGTCTCCCAATTGCCCAACTCTTTCAAACCTGACGGTTTACCTTCTTGAATTGCTTCCGTCAAATGCATCATCGCGGCGTAACAAACATCTGCCGTAAAATCCATGTTTGCATTCGTCATACCATCATGAAGAAGGTAAAAACCAAGGTTTGCAAGCGAATAGTTAGGTCGTTCCCATAAAACAATATGCGCACTAATCGCCATATCCAACAGTACTTTAACACCATATTCTGATACTCCCGTTTTCTCGGCAATATCTGTGGCACTCATGCCTTGTGCGCCAGCGCTGTCTAAAGCGGCTAAAATACCTAAATCTCGAAGCGTTTTGGCGGTCTGGAACACGATTGGTGCAAAAGATAACTTCTGAGCTTCTGTCTTCGCTTCAAAAGCATTAAAAGGGTCATTATTTTGATTTAACACGGAAAAACCTAACTGCAATTAATAGTTTTATTGTTGAGATTGATTGCCCAACAATGCAATAGCTCGCTGAATATCAACATTCAAGTTGTTTACCCAACGATTGTAATTGCGGTGGATTTTGCCATCACTTGCTTTGAGATTTACTGAGTTGAGATAAATAATTGAGTAATATTTATTATTGTATGGGATTTTTACTTCTGCAGAGTGTTTACGAACGTGGATTTTTGCAATAAGAACACCAGGGCTTACTTCTTCGATCGTCCAGCCTCGGTTAGTTGCTGATTGCACTATGGCCATTTTTACTTGTTTATTTTGAAGATCATAAGCAACTGGAGTATCCTCCACATTCATTACAGGTTGTACTCGTCCACAACCAACAAGAAGCAAAGTTAATAATAACGAGACATACAGCTTAAAACGCGACATGATAATTTCCTTTTTATTGTGAATTTGGGTCAACCCCAATTTGTATCGAGCTGTAAAATAAACAATTTAACCCAATATGCCAAACTCGAAGATCAACATTTCGTTCAATATTGATGCGTGGACAGCGAATTCATTCGGTTTATCCGAATCCAATGAATGGAAACAATGGGCAACAGAGATAAAATGGCCAGAAGATGGCAAAATCAATGTTGCAAATATTCCTGCGATGATGCGCAGAAGAATGAGCCCACTCAGTAAACTGGCGGTACAAACTGCAATCGAAATGCTTAATCAACATCAAGTTGATTACCTTGTATTTTCAAGCCGTCATGGTGAACTGCATCGCAGCGTCGCACTAGTTGAAGATATAATTAATGGAGAAGAGGCGTCTCCGATGGCTTTTTCTCAATCGGTGCACAATACCGCCGCAGGGCTTGCCACTATCGCAACTAAACAACCCATTCCCCTAACTTCTATCGCTGCGGCAGAAAACACATTCCAAAGCGCAATATTAGAAGCATGGCTGTTTTTGTACGACAATCCTGACAAAAAAGTACTGCTTGTTGATTTTGATGAGCCTATGCCTGACTCTTATTTAGAATATGAAAACCAACAATACCAAGGGTTTGGACTTGGCTTAATACTTTCTCATGGAGACAATTTCGCGATACAAAGCTCCATAAACGCAGAACGTTCCGGTCATCCTCTTCCTCAAGGTTTAGTATTTTTGCAACAATACTTGTTAGATAAAAGCCAGTGGACTATTTTCGCTCCGCAACAAGCTTGGGAATGGCACAAAAAATGACTCGCTTAAATCAGTATTGGCGTGTGCTAGCAACAGGCTTTTGTTTTTCAGTATTTGGGTTAGGTGGTTTAGTACTGAGCTTCATTGTTATTCCGACCATTCGTATTTTTGTTTCAGACCAAACGGAACGCGAATATAAAGTTCAAGGTGCGATTCGATATTCATTCAACACATTTTGTAAATTGATGAAGTTGAGTGGCGCAATCGATTATCAAATTATTGGTGCCGATATTCTTCAACAAGATCGTAATTGTTTAATTGTTGCCAACCACCCTAGTTTAATCGATTACGTTCTCATTGCTTCACAATTAAATCGCTGCGACTGTTTAGTAAAATCGGCAATATGGTCGAATCCTTTTATGAAGCACATCGTAAAAGCAGCCGGATATATTCCCAATGAAGCACCGGATGATTTATTAGCACTTTGTGATGAACGATTTAACAAAGGCAACGTGTTGCTTATATTTCCTGAAGGAACAAGAACAACGCCAGGTGTAGAACCGAAATTACAACGTGGTGCAGCACAAATTGCGGTAAGAACAGAACGAGATTTAAGAGTTGTCCATATTACGGTAACGCCAAGTTTCCTCACAAAAGAGAAAAAATGGTATCAAGTACCGGCAACAAAGCCCTTTTTCAGGGTTGAAGTTAAGGATAAAGTTGAGATTACCCCCTTTATAAAGCAAACTACGTCGCCGACAATAGCGGCGCGACGCTTACAACAGCACCTAGCTGAAAACATTTTTCCAGAAAACTTTTATTAATAAGCAGGTCCCAGTGGAACAGTTACACAACGACATTAAGCAACTTATTATTGATGCTTTAAACCTTGAAGATTTAACCGTAGATGATATTGAAACGGATGCACCACTTTTTGGTGATGGACTTGGCTTAGATTCTATCGACGCGCTTGAGCTTGGACTCGCAATAAAAAAACAATACAACATCGTTATTGATGCCGACGACTCAAATACGCGCGAACACTTTGCTTCTGTAGCAAATCTAGCGAAATACGTTTCTTCTCAAACTAATGAATAAGTTGTAGGTATATTCATGACTGATGTAAATAAAGATCAAGTATTTGAACAAGTTAAAGATGCGCTTGTTGAGCTGTTCGAAATTGATGCAGCCGACATTCAATCAGATGCGCACTTATACCAAGATCTCGATCTTGATAGCATTGACGCCGTTGATTTGGTCGTACACCTACAGAATGTCACTGGCAAAAAAATCAAGCCGGCAGAGTTTAGTACAGTAAGAACCGTTGACGATGTGGTTAACGCTGTTACTGAGTTATTGAAGGAAAGTTAATGCGCCAATTGCTGACTGGTCTGTCTGCAATTGTACTGTTTGCCTACCCCTTCGCCGTCTATTTCGGTATAGATAAATTTGGCTTGAACTTAGTTGGGGGCTTGTTAATTGCTGCGTTACTTTTGCGTGTTTTCGTCGCAAATAAGACCCCACTAAAAGAGTTTAAGTTCTTGGCGCTCGTTACAGGCGCTGTTGGCATTGTCCTAATTACGCTTGGCATGGTGTTTAAACAACATGGGTGGCTTCAGTTTTACCCTGTCGTTGTCAATGTATGTATGCTGTGTGTATTTGGACTGAGCTTAAAACAGCCGCAATCGATCATAGAGAGGCTTGCTCGCTTGCAAGAACCCGACCTTCCGGCTAGTGGCGTGGCTTACACTCGCAAAGTGACGATGGTTTGGTGCGCCTTTTTTACGCTCAACGCTGCCGTTGCACTCTATACCTGTTTCCTACCAGTAAAAATATGGACGCTTTATAACGGCCTCATCAGCTACTTACTTGCTGGTGGCTTGTTCGCTGGAGAATGGATCGTGCGTCAATTTGTTCGAAAGGAACACTAATCGTATGAATACAACGTATTCGAGCTTTACCTCCCTAGCGACCTTGTTCATCGCAGAGAGGTCTGAGCAATCCCCAGTCTCTTACGATCGCGACACGGTTATCACGTGGGGTGATTTCCAGCAGCACGTCGCAACACTTGCTCAGCAGTTAGAAACCCAACCAACGCAAAACATTGCGTTGTGTTTTGGCAACAGCTACCTGTTTGCCGTTGGCTTTTTTGCTTGTTGTTATGCAGGAAAATCCATTGTATTACCTGGTAATTACCAACCAGAAGCACTCAAAGAGCTCAGTGAGCACTACGATTTGTTGCTGCATGATGCCGATGTCTCGGCTCCAGAACTCGTGAGCTCGCTTTTGATCGAAGCTCAATCATTGCTAGAAACCACCGTGATTAACGAGCCAGAGGCCAAACAACCTTATTTTTGGCGTGAATTAAACCTGGCGGAAATACCGGTAACGCTATTCACTTCGGGTTCAAGCGGCACACCAAAAGCCATTGCAAAAACGCTGAAACAGCTCGATATCGAAGTTTCTATTCTAGATAACCTATGGGGCGACACGGTTGCCAGCACACGCATTGAAAGCACCGTTTCTCATCAACACATTTACGGCTTGCTGTTCCGCGTATTGTGGCCTTTGTGCTCTGCACGTCCATTTTCAGCACACAACCTTGAGTTCCCAGAGCAAATTGTCCATCACGCTGATGCTGACACCACGCTAGTAAGCAGCCCTGCGTTACTAAAACGACTCAGTGAAGAGCACAATCCGGTTGCGATTCGGTGCGTATTTTCTTCTGGTGGTCCCTTGCCAAACCAAGCCGCGCAGCACAGCCAGTTGTTGTTTGGGTCACTTCCTATTGAAGTTTTTGGCAGCACAGAAACCGGCGGCATCGCTTACCGTCAGCAGCACGTAGCTAGCACTCCCTGGACGTTATTCCCTGGTGTTGAAGCCGAGCTTAACCATGAAAATTGTTTAAAGCTCCGCTCGCCACACATTGATGAAAACACTTGGTACCAAACTGCGGATGAATGCTATTTCCATGATAGTATTTCTTTTGAATTGCGTGGACGCACTGACCGAATCGTCAAAGTCGAAGAAAAGCGTATTTCCCTTGTCGAAGTGGAAAAACGTTTAGAGCAACTGCCGTGGGTTCAAGAAAGCGTGGTGATCCCAATGGAAGAATCTGGTCGCCTCACGTTAGTCTCGATCATCGTACTTAACGATCAAGGCAGCGATGTGCTTAATGAACTTGGTAAAGGCAAATTTTGGCTTGAGCTTCGCAAGGCACTGCGCAATTGGCTAGAACCGATCGCTATCCCGAGAAAATTCCGAGTGGTCGACGAAATTCCATTGAACAGCCAAGGCAAACGCCAAGTTGCTGAAATTGAAAAACTATTCCAATAAAGCTAGTAACATGGAAAAAAGAAAACCAACTATTCAGAATATTGAAGTGAGTGACCATACCGCGGAGCTGTCGCTGCGAGTGGATGCTGACATCTTAGATTTCCAAGGTCATTTCAATCACTTCCCTCTTTTACCCGGCGTCACTCAAATTGATTGGGCGCTGTTCTACGCCGTTCAATATTTGAATACTCCCAAGGTATTTAAAGGAATGGAAGTCATCAAATTTCAAGAGCCGATTCTGCCAAACGCCGACGTTTGCCTCTCACTCTCTTGGGACAATGAGCGTGAGAAATTGACCTTTAAGTACACATCGAAAAACGGTGAAACCTTGGTGACTCACTCGTCAGGAAAAATGAAACTGGGTGAGTCACGTGAGTGATTATCGCCCCTGCTTTTTAATTCCTTGCTACAACCACGGCAGCACAATTGCAGACGTGGTGGCATCGTTATCCTCTTTCGCTTTGCCAGTGCTGGTCGTGGACGACGGCTGCAATGAAGACACCAAACAAGCGCTTTCTGCTTTGAGCAAGAAAGGGCTGATAAAACTGATTAGTTTGAGCGAAAACCAAGGTAAAGGTGGCGCGGTGATGGCTGGCCTACATCAAGCTCACAAACTTGGTTTTACGCACGCAATTCAAATCGACGCAGACGGTCAACACGACCTAGAAGCATTGCCGAAATTGCTCAGCGCCAGCGAAACAAAACCAGATAACCTGATTTCGGGCCAACCGATATACGACGAGAGCGTACCTAAATCCCGTTTGTATGGTCGCTACGCTACGCACGTTTGGGTGTGGATAGAAACCTTGTCACTGTCTATCAAAGACAGCATGTGCGGTTTTCGCGCCTACCCAGTGGCGAAAACGGTCGCCGTGTTGAACAAGTACAACATCGGCAAACGCATGGATTTTGATATCGAAATTCTGGTGCGAATGTATTGGGAAGGCGTCGATATTGATTTTGTTCCAACGCGCGTGATCTACCCTGAAGGTGGCATTTCCCACTTCGACGCATTGTGGGATAACGTCAAGATAAGCTGGATGCACACTCGCCTATTTTTTGGCATGTTGCCGCGCATTCCTTCGCTACTCGCCAGAAAGCGCCAAAACACAGATGACAGTAATGCCCACTGGTCGAAACGAAAAGAACAAGGCACGATTTTAGGCATCAAAACCTTACTCGCGGTTTACCGCTTGTTCGGCAGAAAAGCGTTTGACCTGATTTTAAAATTAGTCATGCGCTACTACCACTTCACGGGTAAATCTGCCCGTGAAGCGTCTGAGGTTTACCTGCAAAACTTGCAGTACTACGCAACGCAGCAGAGCATCGCACTACCAAAACAGTTGGACAGCTATCATCATCTGCTTTCTTTTGGGCGAACCATGCTCGACAAACTGGCTGCCTGGCAAGGTGACTTTAACGTCGATAACCTAACCATTCACGGCCAGCATCATTTCGAAGAGATGGCGCAGAAAAAACAAGGCGTGCT
Organism: Vibrio sp. 704; assembly: GCF_033339295.1. Classification (NCBI taxonomy): domain Bacteria; kingdom Pseudomonadati; phylum Pseudomonadota; class Gammaproteobacteria; order Vibrionales; family Vibrionaceae; genus Vibrio; species Vibrio sp. 704. The sequence goes on from NZ_JAWOUH010000011.1 coordinate 52,479, forward strand.
CATTTTAGGCTCGCACCTTGGCAATATCGAACTCTGCCGTGCGCTTGGTCGTCGACACTCTCATGTCAAAATCAATGCCTTGGTATTTACCCAACACGCTGAACAATTTAATGCGGTAATGAAGGCGGTAAACCCAAATTCGGAACTGAATCTGATTCAAGTCAGCTCAATGGGACCAGACACCGCGATTCTGCTTCAACAAAAAATCGAGCAAGGCGAATGGGTGGTGATCGTTGGCGATCGCACTTCTACCAGCAAAGAAAATCGTGTCGTTTGGGCAGATTTTCTTGGTAAACCAGCGCCATTTCCGCAAGGCCCATTCATGCTGGCCTCGGTATTAAAAGCGCCGGTTTATCTACTCTTCGGCCTACGCGACGATGAAGCAAACACTCCGCATTTTAATGTGTACTTTGAACACTTTAGTGACCAAGTCACGCTACCACGCAAGGAGCGTCAGCAGGCACTAGAACGCGTTGTTCAACAGTACGCACAAAGATTAGAACACCACACACTGCAAGCGCCGTTACAGTGGTACAACTTTTTTAACTTCTGGACTTTAAGTAATCAGCCACATGACAAACAACAATAATCACAATATCACTTTTGGTGCCCAATCTTTAACCATCGAAGATGTCGTTGCCATTGCTCAAGGTGCAAAGGCACACATGAACACCTCGCCAGAATTTACCGCGAAAATTGATCGTGGCGTGGCGTTTCTGGAACGATTACTGAAGGAAGAAGGCGTTATTTACGGCGTGACCACGGGTTACGGCGATTCATGTACTGTGGCGATTCCACCCGCTCTTGTGGATGAACTTCCGTTGCACCTTACACGCTTCCATGGTTGTGGCTTAGGTCAAATCCTTTCTCATGAGCAAGCTCGTGCGGTGCTGGCAACACGTTTATGTTCATTGTCGCAAGGCGTATCTGGCGTGTCTCACGATCTGTTGAACCAAATCGTTACGCTTATCAACCACGACATTGCGCCGCGTATTCCACAAGAGGGCTCGGTGGGCGCAAGTGGCGATTTAACGCCTCTGTCTTACCTAGCGGCGACCTTAATTGGCGAACGTGAAGTGCTTTACAAAGGTGATGTGCGACCAACACAAGAAGTGTTTGCAGAGCTGGGCATTGAGCCAATTCGCCTAAAACCAAAAGAAGGTTTGGCGTTAATGAACGGTACATCCGTGATGACGGCCCTCGCCTGTCTTGCCTACAAACGTGCAGAATACCTAGCGCAGCTTTGCACCAAGATTACCGCGATGGTCTCTGTGGGTATGCAAGGTAATGACTTCCACTTTGATGAAGCGTTGTTTGCGGTAAAACCTCATCCTGGTCAACAGCAAGTTGCGGCTTGGCTGCGTGATGATCTCAATGCTGAGCGTCCGCCACGCAATAGCGACCGACTGCAAGATCGTTACTCGCTGCGTTGTGCGCCACACGTCATTGGCATGGTGCAAGACTCACTGCCTTGGCTACGTCAATTGATTGAGAATGAACTAAATAGTGCCAACGACAATCCAATCATCGATGGCGACAATGAGCGCGTTCTGCACGGCGGTCACTTCTACGGTGGTCATATCGCAATGGCGATGGATACGTTGAAAGTGAACATTGCCAACTTAGCTGATTTGCTGGATCGTCAGATGGCGCAATTGATGGATTACAAGTTCAATAACGGCCTGCCGTTTAACTTAACCGGTGCAGAAGGCGAGCGTAAACCGATCAACCACGGCTTTAAAGCGGTTCAGATTGGTATCTCAGCTTGGACGGCAGAAGCGTTGAAAAACACCATGCCAGCAAGCGTTTTTTCTCGCTCAACCGAATGTCACAACCAAGACAAAGTGAGCATGGGCACCATCGCGGCTCGTGATTGCTTACGCGTACTTGAGTTAACAGAGCAAGTTGCTGCGGCTTCACTCCTAGCAAGCGTTCAAGCGGTTGAGATTCGTCGCCGTCATAACGAATTGGACGAACACCACATGAGTCAGAGTTTGCGAGTAATTCGTGACGCCGTACTGAGCGAGTTTGAATTTGTGATTGAAGATCGCCCATTGGAACAAGATTTGCGTCATTTCATTGAACGCATTCAGCAACGTCATTGGCCACTCTACGCGGAGGTATAATGCAAGAGCAGGTTCTCTACCCATTAGAAGCGGAGGTGACTATGGTCACCTCATTCCAAGATGCTGACCCGATGGGCGTGATTTATCACGGCAACTTCTTTCGATATTTTGAAGAAGCGCGTCGTGTGCTGATGGAGAAGATCCAATACAGCTATCGCGATATGCAAGACTCTGGGTATATGTGGCCGATCATCGACACGCGCGTTAAATACGTCAAGGCGATTCCGTTTAATCACACCATTCGCATTACCGCGCAACTCACGGAATGGGAAAACCGCTTGCGTGTGGATTACGTGATTTACGACGCCGAAACGAATCAACGTATGTGCAAAGCGCATACAACGCAAGTCGCCGTATCCATTGAAAAGCAAGAGATGTGCTTTGTTTCTCCAGCAATCTTTTTAGATAAAGTAAAGCAATGGCACAACCATGGGAGTCTGGACTAATGCAAAAGTGGTTACTCTCTTTTTTGCTGATATTTTCTGTTTCAGCACTGGCCACACCGACAGCAAACGTAACGGATTTGGCATCGCTTCAACAGCAGTTGTCTCAGCATGAAATCGTGCGCGGAGATTTTACGCAGCAGCGTCATCTGGAAATGTTCAGTCAACCTCTAACCTCTAAAGGTCAGTTCACACTGAGCAAAACACATGGCTTGTTGTGGCAACAAACAGAACCTTTCGCAGTCAATTTGGTATTGACGGAAAACAAACTTCGTCAAACTTTTGCCGACCAAGCACCGAAAACGATCTCTGCACAAGAAAACCCAATGGCGTTCTACTTTAGTCATGTGTTTTTATCCGTGTTCCACGGGGATACTTCTGCACTGCGAGAACAATTCACACTCGATTTTTCAGTTGAGAACAATCAGTGGCAGCTCGTTTTAGTGCCAAAACAGTCACCATTAAATGCGGTGTTTCAATCCATCACTCTTTCCGGTAAAACGCACATTGATCGCCTAACCCTACAAGAGCTGCGTGGCGATAAGACCGAAATCACGTTTACGAACCAGACCTCTCTACCTCAGGAACTCACGGATGCCGAAGACGCTCAATTCCGTTTCTAAACTCAGTCTTGGCACTCACACCTTTGCTCTGGTTTGGCTCAATCTCGTTGTTTTAGCGGGCGCGTTGCTACTCAAACAATGGGTTTGGAGTGCAGAATCTCCGATTGAGACCAACATTTTAAAACTGTTGCCGAAGAACCAACAAAACCCGGTGGCTGAGCAAGCCTTTGAGTCGGTCTCGGCAAGTATGAGCGACAAAGTCATTTTCGTGATCACAGCCCCGGACAAAAATGCCCTTTTTGCAGCAGCCGCTGAATTTGATAAGGGTTTGCGTCAGAGTAATCATTTTCGCGATGTGGTGGGAAAAATCTCACCTCAAGAGCAGCAAGCTTGGGCGAGTTACTACTTTAAGCACCGCTTCCAATTGCTGACGCCTGAACAACGAGAGCGTTTAAGCCAAAATCCAGAACAGCAAGTGCAGCATGTGATTCAGTCGCTGTACAACCCGTTTTCTGGAGTGACCGGGCAAGAGTTACAAAATGATCCTTTCTTGCTATTTCGTGATTATTTGAGCCAAGTTACCCAGCAATCGTCCTCTTTCCGATTGGATAACGGCTATCTGTCCGTCGAAAAAGACGGTGCTCAATACTTGCTTATTACTGCCGAGCTAAAAGACTCGCCTTATAGCCTAACTGGGCAGCTTGCAGTCCCTGATATTCAAGCGCTAGAACAAGGCGTCGCGCAGAAATATGGCGCTGAAGTCGCACATACTGGCGTTCTATTTTACGCCGACTTTGGTACGCAAAGTGCAAAATCGGAGATCAGTACCATCGGTGTGTTCTCTCTGCTCGGTATCATTGCATTGTTCGTATTGGTCTTTCGTAGTGTGGTGCCACTGTCTCTCGCACTGCTTTCAATCACCATTGGCTTGCTCGTTGCGTTGTCCGTTACGACGTGGATTTTTGGAAAAGTCCATCTGTTCAGTTTAGTGTTTGGCGCAAGTTTAATCGGCGTGTCTATCGACTACGCATTCCACTACCTAACCGAACGTCTTGCGGCGGGAAATGAATGGGATAGCGAGCAAGGATTAAAGCATATTTTCATAGCTATCACACTTGGCTTAATCACCAGTTTGATCGGCTATTTGGGCATGTTAGTGGCACCGTTTCCAGGTTTGCAGCAGCTTGCGCTGTTTTCATCCATTGGTCTGATTGCTGCTTACATCACCGTGGTGGCTTGGTATCCGATACTGGCTCGTAACCCATCGCGATCCATTTCGAACTTACCAGGACAATCACTGTTGGCGAAATGGTTAACGCTTTGGAATCAACCTCGAATTAAAGTCGGATTGCCGATGTTATGTGTGGTTGCGAGTGGCTTTTTCTTGCTGCAATTGAACTACGATGACGACATTCGTCTACTGCAAACGATGCCGAACGATCTCAAGCAGCAAGAAACCTTGATTACGACGCTTAGTGGCATGCAATCTTCGCAGCAAATGTTGGTCGTTACCGCCGACGATGACGAAAACCTAATGAAAAAGCTGGAGTCTTTGACGCCAACATTAGAAGCGTGGAAAGCGGACAGCACCATCGAAAGCTACCAAAGTCTGAGCCGCTACTTGAGCTCGGTGGAGCGTCAGCAACAAGACTATCAATTGATTCGCGATCTTTACGCGACACAATCCAGCCCACTAGCTTCCGGACTGAGCTTAAGTAAAAAGCCTAAAATGGACGCCGACTTTATCCCTGTCACGGTTGATCAGTACTTGCAAAACCCAGTATCAGCGCCTGTGCGTTTTCTCCATTTGGGTAAGATCAAAGGAAAATCTGCAACGGTAGTGGTGTTAAACCAATTGCAAGACTCCGCCGTTGTTAAGGCATTTGCCAAATCGCAGTCTGATGTTGTTTATCTAAACAAAGCTGAGGAAATATCCGCCCTATTTGGTGAATACCGAATCAAAATCATGGAACTATTGGCAGCCGCCAGTGCTGTGATCTTTCTGGTATTAATCAAGCGGTACGGTCTGCAACACAGTTGGCGAGTTTTACTGCCATCATTGATTGCTTGCGCCTGCGGTCTGGCAACGGCAGTCGCGATGGGAACAACATTAAACCTATTCAACTTGCTTGGCTTGGTGCTCATTCTTGGTATCGGGATCGATTACACTCTGTTCTTTGCCGAGAAAGCCCGCAGCGTGAGCACACTATTGGCGATCACCCTTTCGGCAATAACCACTGTGCTGTCATTTGGGTTGCTATCACTCAGCCAAACTCACGCGATTCACAGTTTCGGCATTACGGTGTTAAGTGGTATTTTTGTTGCTTGGCTGCTCTCTCCGATTGCGATTAAAACAGAGGAAACGACGTCATGATTTTTAACCATGCTTTTCGCTGCGCGACGTTAATCGTACTGAGTCTGTTTTTAAGTGCATGCAGCTTGGTCCCTCACCAATCGACGCCTCTGGTCGACATTGCCGAGCACACCCAAGTTAGCTTGCCCACTCCCGCAAGCTTGGGCTATCAGTTGTCTGCCAGTCAGTTAATTACGGCTTCTTGGGCAATAGATGGTAAAACCACATCTGAGCAACTTCCGGTACAACTGCAAGTGACCAACAACGAAGTGGTGTTGGCAGGCTTTTCATCCTGGGGGACAAGAGTACTCTCACTGTCTTACGATGGAGAACAAATTCAAACCGAAGTGCTCAACGGTTTACAAGGTTCGCTACCGCAGCCAGAACAGGTATTATTTAACCTGATGATCACGCTCTGGCCGAGTTCCGCTTGGGAAGGATCGTTAAATGAGGTAAGGTGGCGAATTATTGATAAAAATAATTCTCGCGCCATCTTTGATAGCGACGGTGAAAAGATCATTGAGATTCAATACAGCTCTTCTAACAAGTTAGAGGGTAAGATTGATTTTCATCACCTCAAACATCAGTTTTCAATTTCTATTCAAACACTGCAACATCAGATTAATTAAGAACAATTTAGAATAACAATATGCCTATTCGCTCTTCTCAACCTTTGTATATTCAGGCCTGTGGCTTTCACTCTGCCATGGGACAAGATGATGCGCTCATCCACCAGTGTTTATCGGGAGCGAAGCCATCCAACATGGTGGTTGACCGAGATATTTTAAATTCAGGCCGCCAAACAGTAATCGGTCGAATCGCACAGACGTTACCGCAATTACCACCCGCACTCAGCCAGTTTGATACGAGAAACAACCGCCTCGCACTTTCGGCTTTGCAGCAAATCGAAGGCGACGTGCGTGACGCCATTGCTAAATATGGTCGTGACCGTATCGCAGTCGTGATCGGCACCAGCACATCTGGCATTTCAGATGGCGAAATCGCATTTGGTGAAAAGCTGGCAAAGGGTAATTTTCCTGCCGACTACCATTACACCAAACAAGAGCTTGGCAACTGCAGCGATTTTATTGCCGCCTACTTTGATTTGAGCGGCCCACATTACTCAGTTTCAACCGCCTGTTCTTCTAGTGGCCGTGTCTTTTTAACCGCGCAACGCCTGATTCGCTCTGGCATTGTTGATGCAGTTATTGTGGGTGGTGTGGATACCATTTGTCGCCTCACACTAAACGGCTTTAACGGTTTAGAAGCTCTATCCGATACCCTTTGTAAGCCGTTTGACCAACATCGCAACGGCATCAATATCGGTGAAACCGCAGCATTAATGTTGCTAAGCAAAACACCTGCGCCCGTTGCTCTTCTCGGAGCTGGCGACAGCTCAGACGCACACCATATTTCCGCACCACATCCAGAAGGGTTAGGCGCAGAAGAAGCGATGAAAAAAGCGTTGGCCAATGCAGGACTTACAGCGCAAGACATTGGTTACATCAACGCGCATGGCACAGCAACGCCGTTAAACGATGCGATGGAAAGCAAAGCCATTCATCGCTGCTTTGGTGACTCCGTTCCCGTAAGCTCGACAAAGCCACTTACCGGACACACATTAGGCGCAGCAAGTGCAACGGAAGCCGCGATCGCTTGGCATATTCTCAAGTACAACCTTGATTTGCCAATACAACACTGCGAAACCAAAGCAGACGATATCCATATATCGTTAGTTGAGACGCCAACCAAACTGGGTAACAAAGCGATTCTCAGCAACTCTTTTGCTTTTGGTGGCAATAATATTAGTCTTATTTTTGGTTACGCTCATGACTAAACTTCCTCCCATCGAACAACTTTTGCCACACGACAAACCAATGATCTTGGTCGATCGTGCTTTGGATGTTCAACAAGATACGACTCACTGCCAGGTTGATATCGCAGAACACAACCCGTTCTTCGACTCGGCCTCTCAAACTGTGCCAGCTTACGTTGGCATTGAGTTTATGGCGCAATCTGTCGCGGCGTGGTCTGGTTACCACGCATTAATGAAAGAACAAGCGCCACCGATTGGCTTTTTGCTTGGTAGCCGTCGATACACGTCTGAATGCGATACGTTTTCTCGCGGACAGGTGCTCGATGTGTATGCTGAAAAAGTTATGGAAGATAACGGTATGGCGGTTTTTTCAGCCCGTATTGAGCTACAAGGAACTGTTGTAGCGACTTGCCAATTGAACGTTTACGTTCCATCAGAAGAAAAATTACAAGAAATGAAAATCAGGAGTCAACAATGACCCGACAAGTCCTCGTTACAGGTGCCAGCAAAGGCATCGGTAAAGCCATTGCCGTTCAATTAGCCAAAGATGGTTTCCAAGTCATTGTCCATTACATGGGCGATCAACAAGGCGCGCAAGACACCCTAAACACCATCGAACAGCATGGTGGTAGCGGTCGTCTTATCCAATTCGACATCAGTGACCGTGCAGATTGTCGTGAGAAGCTAGAAGCCGATATCGCCGAACACGGCGCTTACTATGGCGTAGTAAACAACGCTGGCATTACAAAAGATACCGCTTTCCCTGCGATGACCGAAGAAGAATGGGATGGTGTGATTCATACCAACTTAGACAGCTTCTACAACGTTCTTCACCCTTGTGTTATGCCAATGGTGCAAAAGCGCAAAGGCGGCCGAATTGTTACGCTTGCATCAGTCTCTGGCCTAATGGGGAATCGTGGTCAAACTAACTACAGCGCAGCGAAAGCGGGCGTAATTGGTGCAACAAAATCACTCGCGCTTGAACTGGCAAAACGCAAAATCACCGTCAACTGCGTTGCTCCAGGGCTTATCGACACAGGCATGGTAGACGAACACGTGAAAGAACATGCGATGCCGCAAATTCCTTTGCGCCGCATGGGAGAGCCAGCAGAAGTTGCTGGTTTAGTCAGTTACCTTATGTCTGACATCGCAGGCTATGTAACTCGCCAAGTCATTTCGGTAAACGGAGGCCTAGTATGAGCCATCGAGTTGTTGTAACCGGAATGTCAGGCGTGACTGCGTTTGGTAACGATTGGCAATCTGTCGAACCAAAACTGCGTGACTGCCAGAACGCGACGCAATACATGCCTTCTTACGAACAGTATGATGGTTTGAACACCAAGCTCGCGGCACCAATTTTAGATTTTGAACTGCCAAAGCACTACAAGCGCAAGCAAGTACGCGGCATGGGGCGTGTTTCCAAATTGGCGACCGTCGCAACAGAAAACGCACTGAGCCAAGCAGGTTTGATTGGTAACGACGTACTCACCAATGGTCAAACGGGTATCGCATACGGCTCATCAACAGGCAGTACTGATGCAATCGGTGCATTTGGTGTCATGCTGAATGAGAAAACCACCAAAGCGATCACCGCAACGACTTACGTGCAGATGATGCCGCATACCACAGCAGTGAACGTTGGTCTATTTTTCGGTTTGAAAGGCCGAGTGATCCCAACCAGCAGTGCATGTACCTCTGGCAGCCAAGCAATCGGCTACGCCTACGAAGCGATCAAACATGGCTACCAAACGGTAATGGTTGCTGGTGGCGCTGAAGAATTGTGCCCAACGGAATCCGCTGTCTTCGATACCCTTTTTGCCACCAGTCTGAAGAATGAAGACCCGAAAAGCACACCAAGACCTTATGACTCCGATCGCGATGGTTTGGTGATTGGTGAAGGTGCGGGAACGCTAGTTCTGGAAGAGTACGAACACGCCGTCGCTCGTGGCGCGAAAATCTATGCAGAAATCATCGGTTTTGCCAGCAACTGTGATGCCGCACACGTCACTCAACCACAGATGGAAACCATGCAAATCTGTATGGAAATGGCTTTGCAAAATGCGGGCATTCCTGCTGAGAAGATCGACTATGTATCTGCTCACGGCACTGCCACCGACCGCGGCGATATTGCGGAAAGCAACGCAACAGCGAATGCTCTGGGCAAAGTGCCAATCAGTTCACTCAAGAGCTACTTTGGCCACACACTAGGCGCCTGTGGCGCGATTGAAGCGTGGCTAGGTTTAGAAATGATGCACACAGGCTGGTTCAACCCAACGCTCAACCTAAAAAACCTCGACGAGCAATGTGGTGATTTAGACTACATCGCCGGACAAGGCCGAGAGCTGGACGTGAAATATTTGATGAGTAACAACTTCGCCTTTGGCGGCATCAACACCTCCATCATCTTTAAAAAGATGTAATGCCCTTAGTAAATGCAAAAGCGCTGGTTAACCAGCGCTTTTTTGTTGGTTGCCTATCAGGTTCATATATCACGCTGTAACGGCAAACAAGACATTACCATTCCGCGATACAAAGGCGACTTTTAACACCACGAATTTGTAATCCCATCGCTTCAAAGACATGCTCAAAATCTTGACAAGATGCAGGCACATTAGGTAGCGACAATGAAGCCTCGGTAAAAAACGTCCGACTCAAATTATCCGTCTCTCCCCAAGCTAACTGCCACCAATCCAAAATTCGCGGCTTGGATGCGTTTAATCGATAGCTAGCAGGAATACGATCACGCTTGTTTAGGTTTTCAACCTTAGATGTTGGTAGTAAGTTCCACTTATCATTGTTGGGCCAATAAGCAAATGGCAAACAGTGATCAACGTGATACTCATTTCGTAATTTGCTTCCACTCCATACACTGACAATGTCGCAATGGCTGAGCTTCAACTGTTCAATTCTCTTTCGCACGACTCGCGTATCATGGTCTTTATCAATCCAGACCAAACAATCATGATACGTTTGCAGTGGAATACCCCGCTCTTGATTAGACCGAAATCGTTGCATTTCCATAATCCATTGGTTGACCACCAGCGGCTCAATCCAAGAGTTATACAATCGAAAACAATCCCAAAGGCTTTCATCCAACACAAACAGCCCATAACCTTCGAGGAACTCGCTATCCACAACAATTGAACGTTTTGGCTTCTTAGCTGAACGAATCATTTCAAAGTAAGGGTTTGATTTATCACCTTGATAGGTAAAAGTGACGGGACCATCTTTTATGGTTTTTAAGCTGTCTTTTATCGCTTTATCAAGCGCCACTGCATCTTCACCAAAAAATGTCGTGCCTATAGCAAGATCATCAGGACTTAAATGGGAAAGTCTGCCCCAGCCATCGGGCTTTATAAAACCTAGCCCTTTAGACGAGTTCGAGCTTTGCTGGATGTTCTCTTTATCGATTAAACGCTTAAATTGACGAATCCAATATAAGCCAACTAATCCTAATGGGATTGCAACTTTACCTTCGCTGCGATCAACCACTGCACCAGAATGAGCGTCTGCAATACGTAGTAAAGTACGTAGTAGTGCGAGCTTATAGGTAGCCGATTTGGAATCATTGACGATAATGTGGCGAACCTTATTCAGATCACCGGAACCATCATCAGGCAAAGACATCACTACAGTTTGCCAAGATACACCCGTTCGCTTTAACTGATCGTCATCGAGAGATACGTTTCTCACCATTAAAGCGCTATTCTTTGCAAACTTTTCGAGCTCTTCAACCGATACGGGATAAGCTTTACGACCGTCAGAAAAGTCACCGTGACGAAGGCTAATCACCAATCGACCATTAGGCGCTAACAAATTTGCAAGTTTGCGAAATGCACGTTCACGGTGCGTAGGCGCAAGATGCATCCATACCGCACTGACAAGAATTAAATCGAAGCGAAAGCCAAGATTAATGGTTTTCTCAAGCTTAGGTAATGCATCTTCAAGCCAAGTAACGGAATCGCCACAGTAAGACTTACCAAGCCTTAGAAGTGCTTGAGCAGGCTCGATCGCAACAACTTCACACCCATGCTCAGCCATCCATTTCGCGTCTCGACCAGAGCCCGCGCCAACATCTAACACACGATCTCCAGCCTGGGGCCAGAAGACTCTCCAACTCGCGTGGACATCCTCAAACTGGATCGATGTGTATTGCTTCGCGAAAGAGTCGGCGTGTCGGTCATAAAAGTTAGAAGTGGCAGGCATAAAGGTTAACGAAAGGTAATTAATATGCGTCCATATTAATTGCTAGAAATTGCAATGGCTAGAATGCCATTCAAAAGTTGTAGATAGAGTGGCAATTACAGCCAAAAACCTAAAAACGACAAAGCCCCGACAACTCAAAGAGTTATCGAGGCTTTTGAATAAATGGCACGCCCTATTGGATTCGAACCAATGACCACATCCTTAGAAGGGACGTGCTCTATCCAGCTGAGCTAAGGGCGCGCTACAGGGACAGGATTATACGAGTTCAAACGGGTAAATCAACGGGTTTTCATAACATTCTGATCTGAATGCCTAAAAAAAGTCCATTAAAACGCTTAATGTTCAAAAACACCACAAAGCAAACGTTTGCGTATGGATGTTAATAAGAAATTCTGCGACAATGCGCCGCAGATAATCTGCCTTCTTAATTTATAAGGAAAGTCATGACTGCTCAAAATATAGACGGAACTCTCATTTCCCAAACTGTTCGATCCGAAGTGGCTGCACGTGTTAAAGCACGTGTTGAAGCTGGGCTACGTGCTCCTGGTTTAGCAGTGGTTCTAGTTGGTGAAGATCCTGCTTCTCAGGTTTATGTCGGTAGCAAACGCCGCGCATGTGAAGAAGTTGGGTTTGTTTCTAAGTCTTTTGACCTTCCTGCGTCTAGCTCAGAAGAAGAGTTACTAGCTCTGATTGATGAATTAAACAACGATGATGAAATTGACGGCATTCTAGTGCAATTACCCCTTCCTGCGGGCATAGACACAACACATGTTTTAGAGCGCATTCACCCAGAGAAGGACGTGGATGGCTTCCATCCTTACAACGTTGGTCGTCTTGCGCAGCGTATTCCAAAGCTTCGCTCTTGCACGCCAAAGGGCATCATTACCCTACTCGACCGTTACAACATTGAGCTACGTGGTAAACATGCGGTTGTGGTTGGTGCATCAAACATTGTTGGTCGTCCAATGACACTTGAGCTGCTGCTTGCGGGCTGCACAACAACAACATGTCACCGTTTTACCAAAGACCTAGAGAGTCATGTGCGTCAAGCTGACGTTGTCGTGGTGGCGGTTGGTAAGCCTAACTTCATCCCTGGTGAGTGGATTAAAAAAGGCGCAGTGGTGGTCGATGTCGGTATTAACCGTCTTGATTCAGGCAAACTAGTTGGCGACGTGGAATACGACAAAGCACGTGAAAGTGCGAGCTTTATTACTCCTGTTCCTGGTGGCGTTGGCCCAATGACCGTCGCAAGTTTAATTGAGAACACGATGCTCGCTTGCGAACAGTTCCACACAGACAAATAACGTAAAACTTCAGATACGAAAAAGGCTCCGCAAGGAGCCTTTTTGCTAATTGTTGATATCTATTTCAATTACAGACTTAAAATCACGCCCGCAATAGAAGCGCTCATTAAGTTCGCCATGACACCAGCGATAATCGCACGGAAACCATGCTTAGAGACAAATGCACGCTTTTCTGGTACCAAAGAGCCCAACCCACCAATCAGCATCGCCATGCTTGAGATATTTGCAAAACCACACAAAGCAAACGTCACGATTGCTTGTGAGTGTTCACTAAGTTGAGACTTCACTTCTGCAAGCTGGATGAAAGCGACGAACTCATTCACCACAATCTTGTTACCAATCAGCGAGCCTGCTGTGGTTGCTTCTTGCCATGGTATACCCAACAACCAAGCGACTGGCGCAAACACAAAACCTAGGATGAGCTCAAAACTTAATGGTGTCCCAATCAGATCACCTATCCAGCCTAACATGCCGTTTAGCATTGCAATGACACTAATAAACGCCAGTAACGTACCACCGACCGATACAGCAATGCGTACACCCGCCATGGCACCATCGGCTAATGCTTCTACTACGTTGGTTGCACGTGGAATTTCAACTTGGCTAATGTCGATATCTGCTGCTTTATCCGTATCTTCTGGCATTAAAATTTTTGCCATCAACAAGCCGGCAGGTGCCGACATAAATGCAGCAGCAATAAGATAATTGAGGTCGACACCCAGTGATGCGTAACCAACCAACGTTCCGCCAGCAACTGACGCTAAACCACCTGTCATAACTGCAAAGAACTGCGAGTCAGTCATGTGTTTTAGGTAAGGCTTTACCATTAATGGTGCTTCAATGGTGCCAACAAAGATATTCGCCGTAGCAGACAAAGACTCAGCACGACCGATACCTAGCAGCTTTTGAATACCACCACCGATAAAGTTAATGATTTTTGGCATCACACCAATGTGATAAAGACCTGAGATAAGAGAGGAGAAGAAAACGATGATACCCAGAACATTGATCGCAAAGGTGAAGCCCCCTGTCGCCAAATTACCGAATAAAAACGCAATGCCCTCTTGACCATAGTTGATCAAATTCGACACAACACTGCTCACTGAATTCAGCGCATCTCTTCCTGCTGGTACATATAAAACCAACAACGCAAACAGTACCTGCAAAGCAAACGCAAACGACACCGTTCTCAGCTTTATATTTTTTCTATTTGTAGAAAGTAGCCATGCTAGGAATAGTATGGCTACGATACCAATAATTGAGTTCATAAAATGAATCCGACAGAAGGGGGATATGGAAGGCACCGGATTGTATAGCGGACTCAAAATGCTGCAAGTTGAGGATGTTAACAGTGTGAAAAGTTTAAGCGACCAATAACTGACCAACAAAATAACCAATTGAATTTATTGAAGATAAACGTTTGCTTATTTTAATTATTTCCATATGGAAAATATGTTTCTGATTCAGGAAAAATTTTTGTGAAGTGAATCACCTTATGTGTCGTTCTACAACGTCATTGATCCTGTTATTTAGGAATAGAGATGTAAGGCGCCAAACGTTGGTCCCAATGACAAGGGTTGCCGATCTTCTGTTTGATAAAGTTAATCACTGCGGATATTTTTTTTGGCATATGTTGGCGGCTTGGGTATACCGCATAAAACGGCATCGACTGGCTGGCTTTCCAGTCAGGTAACAGCTGTATTAACTTACCCGTTCTGAACTCATCACCCAGCAAGTAAGTGGCAAGGTAGGCAATACCCCAACCTGCAATAGCCGCGTCCCGGACGGCTTCTGCCAGATCCACTGAATAGTTACCCGAGACTTTTACGTTCAATTCTTGCTGATCTTTGGTAAACGCCCACCCCGTATAGTCACGCTCCCAACTTCTGTATATGAGGCAGTTGTGAGCAGATAGGTCATCCGGTTCTGTTGGCGAGTCATGTTTCAATAAGTAATCTGGCGATGCCGCAACAACAAACTGGCAATCCGTCAAACGCTGCGCAATGTAACCTTCAGGCAAATGCTCGTTGTTGGTTACCCATAAATCGAGCCCTTCGGCTAACATATCGACCTTATAGTCAAACAGATGTACTTCCACTTGAAGTTGAGGATACAGTTCGCGTAACTCTTGAATCGCTGGAATAATGTGTAAGGTACCAAATGATTGCGACAACCCAAGACGTACCAAACCTGCCACTTCATCCCGCTGGGTTTCCATCTCTAATGTGGCGCTGCTCACCGCTTGTACCACTTGCTCACAGTGATGAAAAAAGGTTTTCCCTGCCTCTGTCGGCGTAAAGCTTCGCGTAGTGCGTTGAACAAGCTTGATACCAAGAGACGCTTCTAACTGACTCAACTGTTTACTCACATGAGACACCGACACGCCTAAGCTCTTTGCAGCAGCTGTGAAGCTTTTGTGTTTAAGAAGAGCGGAGAAAATCACCATTTGTGCGGCACGTTCAGATAACACGCTTTACCTCGATTTGGTTATAGAAAAAACAAAGGGCTCCGAAGAGCCCTTGTATTGAAGACTGGATGCCGAATTGTTTGTGGCAGATCAGTATTTAATGCGGTCAGCCAAGTGGCTCACAGCAAGTGCGAAGTAGTAAGAGCGGTTCCACTTCATCAATACGTTGTAGTTATTGTAAACCAGATACGTACGACCATTCTCGTCGTCCGGCATGATCAACCATGCTTTGATGTCTTCATCCAGTTTTGGCAACGGGCTACCGTCATATTTTGTGATACCTAATTGGCTCCACTCTTGAAGGTATTTGCCTTTTTCAGCCGTGCGCCCTTCCAGGCTGCGATCAATATTTTTAGGAACCTTAACTTGGCGACCCCAAGTATATTTATCATCCCAACCAGACTTGCTCAAATAGTTAGCGGTTGATGCAAACACGTCCGCTTCAGATTGCCATATGTCTTTTTTACCATCACCGTTGCCGTCAGCAGCAAAACGAAGGAAAGAGCTTGGCATAAACTGGCATTGACCCATCGCACCAGCCCATGAGCCTTTAAAGTTCTCTAGCTCAATATGGCCTTGATCGAGGATCTGCAGTGCCGACATGGCCTCTTTACGGAAAAACTCTTCACGACGGCCTTCAAATGCCATTGTGGATAGTGCATCAATCACTTTAAAGTTGCCGGTAAACTTACCAAAGTTACTTTCAACTCCCCAAAGTGCCACAATAAAGCGCGGGTGGACACCGTACTCATCGCCTATACGCTTTAGCTCAGTGTAATGCTCTTTGTAGAGTTGTCTGGCTTGCTTCACCTTCCATTCAGGCACCGCGCGAGGAATGTACTCATCCAATGTCAGTTTCTTTTCTGGTTGGTTTCGGTCCGCTTTTACTGCTCGCGGCTTGTACTCAACATTAGCAAAAGCAGCACTAATGACCTGCTCTGAGATACCTTTATCACGAGCTTCAGCACGCAGCTTATTCAAGTATTCATCAAAACCCTCGCTACTTGCAAAAGCCGAGGTACACATACCAACGCTAAGCATGGTAGCCAGTATCTTTTTCATATTGCCCTCCTTGAGCAAGGCAGAAATCCCAGATGAAAAACGATGACGTTATTCGCCTTTCTGCTGGGCTTTTTGTTCTTTGTACTTTTCTAATAGGTTCTCCGGCGGCGGTGGAACCTGAAGAAAGAAGCCATCATTTTGTAATGAAGCCTTCACTTTTTCGATATCAACTTGTGCCAATTTACGGCCATCAAGTTTAATCGTCATGACAGCGATAGGCTTACCGAACATCTGCATTAAGGTGTCAGGAACCTGTGAAAAATCATCCTTTTTCGGAATATAGAGATAAGTACCTTCTTTTTTCGAGCTTTTATAAATAGAACAAAGCATGACACGCCTTTTATGCTGATTTAGCCGCGTTGAGTGCGGATTAGGTTGAAAACGTCAAATTCTCGCAAACTTAATAGCAAATTTGAGATTAATTCACCTATTTGCCCACGAGAGAACTTGCTGCGTCAAAGGATGAAATATAACATGACATACCTAGTTTAAGGCAACGCTCTTTCAATAAAGGCAAGAAGTCCACGATGACCCATTCACCAGACCTTAAAGGTAGCAGTTTTACATTGTCAGTTTTACACCTTTCTGACAATGAGATCGCAAAGACTGTCGAATTTTTGCAAGAAAAAGTTTCTCAAGCACCTTCTTTTTTTGCATCCGCGCCTTTGGTAATCAATATAGCAAAAGTACAAGGCGACATTGATTTCCCTAAGCTTAAACAAGGCATCTCAGATGCCGGTTTTATTCCGGTCGGTGTAACGGGCTGTAAAGACAAGCGTGTACAAAACCTTGCTTCCGAAGCTGGCTTCGCCATTATGTCGGCGAGCAAATCGCCAAGCCAAGCACCTGCCAAAATGGCACCAACGAAAGTAGTTCGTACGCCTGTCCGCTCAGGACAACAGATCTACGCAAAAGATGGTGATTTGGTGGTGCTAGCGCACGTAAGTGCAGGTGCTGAAGTCATTGCTGACGGCTCTATTCATATCCATGGCACACTTCGAGGTCGTGCGATTGCAGGAGCAAGTGGTCAGCAGGAAGCGCGTATTATTTGCCACGATTTACAAGCAGAACTGGTATCCATTGCGGGTGACTACTGGTTAAGCGATCAAATTGAAAGCGAGTACTGGCAAAAGAAAGTAATGATCAGTAAAGCCGATGAATCATTACATTTAGAAGTTCTCGCGATTTAATCTAAAAAGGAAAAAAAATGGCACGCATTATTGTAGTAACGTCTGGTAAAGGTGGCGTTGGTAAAACCACTTCAAGCGCAGCCATCGCCTCTGGTCTAGCTCTTAAGGGAAAAAAGACCGCGGTGATCGATTTTGACATCGGTTTGCGTAACCTCGATCTAATCATGGGCTGTGAGCGCCGCGTCGTGTATGACTTTGTAAACGTCATTAACGGCGAAGCGACATTAAACCAAGCGCTGATCAAAGATAAGCGCACGGACAACCTATTTATTCTTCCTGCTTCTCAAACTCGTGATAAAGACGCACTGACAAAAGATGGTGTTCAGCGCGTATTCGGCGAACTTGATGAAATGGGCTTTGATTTCATTATTTGTGATTCACCAGCAGGTATCGAGCAAGGCGCGTTAATGGCCTTGTACTATGCCGATGAAGCCATTGTCACAACGAACCCAGAAGTCTCTTCTGTGCGTGACTCTGACCGCATTCTCGGTATTTTAGATTCTAAGTCACTGCGTGCAGAACAAGGGCTAGAGCCAGTAAAACAGCATCTGTTACTGACTCGCTACAACCCATCTCGCGTCACTCAAGGCGAAATGCTAAGCGTTGAAGACGTTGAGGAGATCTTACATATTCCACTACTGGGCGTGATTCCAGAAAGCCAAGCCGTGCTTAACGCGTCAAACAAAGGTGTGCCAGTCACTTTTGACGATAACACCGATGCGGGTATGGCTTATGCTGACACCGTTGATCGCTTATTAGGCAATCAGGTTGAATTTCGTTTCCTTACTGAGGAGAAGAAAGGACTCTTTAAACGACTCTTTGGAGGCTAGACATGTCATTATTAGAATTTTTCCGTCCACAGAAGAAAACTTCTGCGAATCTAGCTAAAGAGCGTTTGCAAATCATTGTCGCAGAGCGCCGCAGCCAAAATGATCCTGCGCCGTCTTACTTGCCTCAATTAAAAGAAGACATCTTGAAGGTGATCAGCAAGTACGTGGCAATTGATCCAAATATGGTTGACTTAACATTTGAGCACAAAGACGACGATATCTCAGTTCTTGAGCTGAATGTGAAGCTACCAGACGAAGAAAAGTAATCAGTTTCTCTCGCAAGACGAATACTCTAATTAGAACGAAAAAGGTTGGCATCGAGGCCAACCTTTTTCATCTTTCATTACTTTAATGCTTTGTTCATCTTGTCGCCGAGTAAATCCAAACGCCACCCTTGCATCAAATCAGGCAACACTTCTGGGTCACGATCTTTTTTCCAAACCCAACTGATCAACTGATTGATCTGCTTTTTAGAGGCAAGGAACTCCGTGGCTAAACCTGACTTCTGCGAAGCCGATTTCACCAAGTCTTTCATATTTTTGAAGACCTGCTTGTAACCCGGATAGTCCATTAAACGCTCAATTTTCTCAGGATACTCTTCAGAAGGTGTTTGCTTCGCTTGTTTAACAATCGCGGCAATCTTCGCGCCATGGCGGTTAATCGCTCGGATATCAATATCTTCTGCTTCCATCTTCTTAAAGTTCGTTAAACCAAGACGAGCGACCGTTAATAGATCACCTTCTTTGAAGATAAAGTTCAGCGCTAAATCTCGTTTGATTGCTTCACGATAACGCCACGTCGCCAATGGCTTTAAAATCGCCAGCTCAGAAGGTTTTAATTGCCAAGCGCCCTTAATATCAAGGTAGGCATTCTCTTCATTGGTTACGCGAATACGTTTCGAAACGAGTAAATCACTTTCTTGCTGTACAGCTTCCCACCAACCTGCTTGCGTCACCTTATCGAACAGCTTTTCGTATAACGGTAACAAGTAATGAACATCTGCGGCAGCATAATCTAATTGCTTTTGTGTCAGTGGACGAGCCATCCAGTCGGTACGTGATTCACTTTTGTCGAGCTCTACGCCTAAATATTCTTCCACCAGCGATGCGAAGCCTGTCGATAGGCCGTGACCGAGAAAAGCGGCCATCAGCTGCGTATCCACCATAGGGAATGGTGTACAACCAAAAGCGTTTTGGAAAACTTCTAAATCTTCACCACATGCGTGCAGCACTTTTAGCACAGAAGTATCTTTTAATAGCGCTACAAACGGCGTCATATCCGTTAATTCAGTCGGATCAATCAGCGAGAGGCGATTACCATCGAAAAGCTGAATCAGACCTAACTGCGGGTAGAAAGTGCGAATACGAACGAATTCGGTATCCAGCATCACTACGTCTGCCTCTCGGGCATGAGTGCAAACCTCTTCTAGGTCTTTGTTTTTAGTAATAATTTGATAGTTCACATACTTCTCGCTATAAAAATGCCAGCAAAACGCTGGCATTCTATCATTTTTTAAATCTCTCGACTCGACGAAATCGGCTTATGCGCTTTTCTTCGCAAGTTCAGCGTCATTCTCTTCGCGTAAAACACGACGCAAGATCTTACCGACATTGGTTTTAGGTAAGTCTTCGCGGAACTCAACCAACTTCGGAACTTTGTAGCCAGTTAAGTGTTCTCGACAATGCGCGATCACTTCGTCTTTGGTCAAGCTCGGATCACGTTTCACGACATAAATCTTCACTAATTCACCAGACACTTCATGCGGCTGACCAATAGCAGCAACTTCAAGTACTTTGCCGTGTAGTGCTACAACGTCTTCAATTTCGTTCGGGTAAACATTAAAGCCTGATACTAAGATCATGTCTTTCTTACGGTCAACGATATGCAGGAAGCCTTCGTCATCGAACTTAACGATGTCGCCAGTTGATAGCCAGCCGTCTTCGTTAATCGTATCTTTCGTTGCTTCAGGTCGTTGCCAGTAACCTTGCATAACCTGAGGACCACGAACTTGAAGTTCACCAGTTTCAGTATTCGCAAGAGCGTTGCCTTCTTCGTCCACGATACGAACTTCTGTTGATGGTACCGGCAGACCAATAGAGCCATTGTATTCAACAAGATCATGCGGATATGCCGCCACCAACGGAGAACACTCTGTTAGACCGTAACCTTCGAGCAAATAGCAACCCGTGGTCTTTTGCCATCTTTCTGCCACTGAGCGCTGCACTGCCATGCCGCCGCCAACGGCTAAACGTAGATTACTGAAATCCAACTCGTGGAAATCTTCATTGTTGACCAATGCATTAAATAAGGTATTCACGCCCGTAATCGCAGTAAACGGATGCTTTTGTAGCTCTTTCACGAACCCTGGAATATCTCTAGGGTTGGTAATAAGTAAGTTACGACCACCCATTTCGACAAACAGCAGACAGTTTACGGTAAGAGCAAATACGTGATACAGCGGTAACGCTGTTACGACTAATTCACGCCCCGGAGATAAAACCGGTCCGTACGCGCCTTTTGCCTGTAGAACGTTCGCAATCATGTTGCGATGAGTCAGAATCGCACCTTTCGCGACACCTGTCGTCCCCCCCGTATATTGCAGGAATGCAATGTCATCCCCAGACATAAACGGTTTAACGTATTGTAGACGACGACCTTTACGTAGAGCCTGACGCATTGAGATAGCACCAGGTAAATCGTACTTAGGCACCATGCCCTTAACGTACTTCACGACAAAATCGACAATCGTACCTTTCGCTCGTGGCAGCATTTGACCAAGACTGGTTAACACTACGTGTTTGACTGGTGTTTTATCGACGATTTGTTCTAGCGTATTCGCAAAGTTAGACACAATCACAATCGTCGTCGCACCTGAGTCATTCAATTGGTGTTCAAGTTCACGAGGAGTGTAAAGTGGGTTAACGTTTACGGCGATACAACCTGCACGCAAAATACCAAATAATGCTACTGGGTATTGCAGTAAGTTTGGCATCATCAGAGCAACGCGGTCACCCTTTTGCAGTTTTAACTCGTTTTGCAGATACGCTGCGAATGCGCGACTACGCTCTTCCAATTTACGGAAGGTCATAACCGAGCCCATGTTCATGAATGCTGGTTGGTCTGCATATTTTTGTACAGACTGTTCAAACATTTCTACCAAAGACTCATATTGCTCTGGATTAATGGTTTCAGGTACGTCACTTGGATAACGTGAAAGCCATGGTTTATCCACGATGTTACTCCTCGTTTATAACTGGCTAAAAAATAGCGTCCTTTTTATTTTGAAAGCTATTACAGCACAGCGAACGTGCTTGAGCACGCAACTCTCAAACACTTGTTTAAATTTTGTTAACTACACCAAGAATTCGCGTTGCGACCTCGAGTATTTGCTCTAAATGACAGTGATGACCACCCTTGACAGAAACCACTTGCGGTGGGTTCTCTCCCCAATCAGCTTGGTTAGATGGTAAATTCTGAAATCCTTGATCGCCTAATACAATCAAATGAGGACAACGTATTTGGCTGGTAATCGAGTTAGCATGCGCTTGCGCCATTCGGTAAAGCGACGCACATTTTAACTTGGCGTCATGCCGCCAATACCATTTATCTCCTCGCTGCTCTGTTCCACGCTCGACTATCGGTAGAAGTTGCTCAGCGGTTAATTGGTTGGCTTGCATGCGTAATTTTAACGCCAGATCGAAGGAGGCAATGGCTCGCTCTGGCTTGTTTTGCTGTCTTATTCGACTTAAAACGCCATCGCGAAGACGAGGCAAACTGTTAGTAGGATCCTCATGAAGAGGTCCTGCTCCCTCAATTTGCACAAGAGCTTCGACCTGCTCTGGAAACGCTGCACTATAGCAACTTGCGATTAAAGCACCAAGTGAATGCCCTACTAATATCAGTCTGTTTGGTGATAATTCGTCCAAAAACTGATACAAATCGGCAATATAGTCGTGAAAGGGGTAATAATTATCGTGAGATTTATGACTCGATAAACCGTGACCAAAATGATCGATGGCGAGGAGGTGTAAGTGAGGATTAAGTTGATTCAACTGCTCCATGAGCGCTTTAAAGCTGCCCGCATTATCTAACCACCCATGAAGAAAAACGACTGACAAGTCAGCCGTTTTCTCGTTCCCTATCTCAAGGGCTGCCATTTTGCCGGCAGGAAGCTCGAATTGACGCTCATGCATCGCAGATTATTTGACCTGTTTTATCACTTTACCGTCTTGCGGGAAATCATTACGCCACATGCGGCAGTTAATCGAGTAACATGGGTAAAAGTAGGTTGGCGAGTCATACATGCGTACACGTTCTTCAATTTTCCATAAACGGTACCCTTCCCCCTTAATTACCGGGAAGATGTAACCGTGCTCACCGATCTTTCCTTCTTCTTCCCCTGCTCCTTTGCCTACAACCGTCACCAAACGGCCTTCACTAAAGGCGACAGGCTCTAAATAGCCATCAAAATAGGCGACAAAACGCCCCGTAGGCTCTTCATCAATATCAGGTTTACCAGACTCACTGATAGGAAGGTTTACAATCTCTAGACGCGTTTTATCTTTAAAGTTATCCACTTTAGCGATGATTCCACCAAGGCGAACATCTTCACTCACTTGCCCCTGAGACTCAGCAAACGCTTTATAGTCTGTAACGACCAATGCTGTGCTTGCATTTAGCTCCTCTGGCAAAGAGCTACACGCAGACAAACCAACCGTAGCAAATAATGCGAGAAAAAACCGTCCAAAAACCTTCATAAACCACCTTTCAATATTAGTAACCCCAAGCTGGGGAGATCTCACACGTAAATATCGACACCAAGTAATTGAGCCAGTTCCTCTTTTTTAGCTCGATTCATGACATCCATGTACTGCTCCATTGCTTTACGTGCGCCCCCTTCAGGAAGGTCATATTGCACTTGAGCTCGGTGAATTTGGGACTCATCCACGTGTTTTATGGAGTGCGCCACGGCGTTAGCAACCTTTGAAGGCTGACCTACAGGCTGCTTTGTTTGTGATTTATTTACCTGCTTCTTTTGACTGGCTTTATGAGTGCGATTTGCACCGGGAATCAAAGAAGGAGGCAAGCCATTAATCGACGCCATAGCACTCCATAAAAATACAGGGCAAACGCCCTGCTTTTTGTCAGGTTAATGAAAAACGGACTATTCGCGACCAGGAAGTTTTTTCCATGTCACATTATCACGTAAATAAACAGGGCTCGAATCTTCGACCGGCACGGTATTACCCTTTTTAAATTCTTGTTCAGCAAGAATCACGATGTCTTGTGAATCAGGGTACAGAACGTCACTATGCGTCAAATTAAACGGTAGGTCTGCTAATACTTCTTGGTAAGCATCCCAACCAGTACCTGCTGTCGTCCACGTTTTGTCGTCTGCTTGTGCTTCTTCAACGAGACGTGCTGGTGGAATTACGCACTCTGCATCCATCTCTGCCCACTCACCGTTTGCTTGGCGAGTGTAACGTGCCCAGTAAACTTCACCCATACGTGCATCAATGGCCACAGCGACATCGGTCACACCATGTAAGCGATAGCTACCTTGAGCCATTGCAGCCAGCGTTGAAACGCCGATCATAGGTAAGTCAGCACCGAACGCCAAACCTTGTGCGATACCAATACCGATACGAACGCCAGTAAAGCTACCTGGACCACGTCCAAACGCTAACGCATCCAGCTCTTGTAGAGTCAGGCCAGCTTCTTTGAGTACTTCATCAACCATTGGCAGTACTTTTTTGGTGTGATCGCGTGGTGCAACCGCGCTACGTGAAATCACTTGATCATTAGCCAACAACGCAACTGAACAGTTTTCAGTCGCTGTATCGATAGCAAGAATTTTTGCGCTCATTTAACTCTCTACAACTTTCATTTATTGGGTTATGCCTCAGCACTTGCGTCTGTGACAGATTGTTCTGCTTTCAGGAATGCTTTGATTCCATCTAAGTCTCGCGTCCTTGGGATAGGTGGTAGGCTTCCGAGGAAAATACCACCATAGTCTCGCGTGACGAGGCGATTATCACAAATGATCAACGCACCGTGATCCTTCTGATCTCGAATTAATCGCCCTACTCCCTGCTTTAACGTAATCACTGCATCCGGGATTTGTACTTCAGCAAATGGTTCACCGCCACGTAATCGACAATCCTCGATACGGGCTTTGAGTAACGGATCGTCAGGGGCGGTAAACGGTAATTTGTCGATAATAACACAGCTCAGCGCATCACCTCTAACATCAATCCCTTCCCAGAAAGCGCCCGTCGCCACGAGTAAAGCGTTACCCAGTTCCATAAACTCCGCCAAGGTTTTCTGCTTACTCATCTCCCCTTGCATTAACACAGGCAGCTCAAGTACTTCTCGGAACTTCTCACCTAGTTCACGCATCATGCTGTGCGAGGTACATAAAAAGAAGCAGCGACCATCATTTTCTTCAATCACCGGAGCAAGCATTCGGACTAACTTATCCGCTAAGCCGTTACTGTTTGGCTCTGGCAAATACCTTGGCACACAAAGGCGCGCTTGTTTTTGATAATCAAAGGGGGACGGCAGAGAAAATTGCTTTGTAGGTTTGAGGCCAAGGCGCTCAGTAAAGTGCTTGAAGTCGCCCGATACAGCTAGGGTTGCTGACGTGAAAATCCACGCGCCTTGTTTAATCTCTATTTGCTCATGGAACTTGTCCGCGACAGAAAGAGGCGTAATGTGCAGAGCGAAATGACGAGGCGAGGTATCGTACCAGTATGAGTAACCGGTAATATCGACATCACAGACGCGGTCGATGCGGCCTTTGATCAAATTGGCTCGTTCAAAAGCGGTATCCAGTAATTGACTGCGCCCTAAAGCTATTTTGAGTACATCAATCGCCAATTCGAGGCTGTCAGTTAAGCGCAATAATTCTCGCTTAATAGAACCTGATTGCAACGCCTCACGCCAGTTGCCACGAAAGCCTGGCTCACCCAATACAATCCGCATGTCCATTGCGCTTTGCATGAGTTTGTCGCCCACTTTTTGCAATTGACGCATATCTTTGGCTTCGGTGCGGTAGGCTATTTCAATGTCTTTGGCAAGATCGTGAATTTGGCGGCTTGAAACTGACTGGCCGAAATATTCGCTCGCAATATCTGGCAACTGATGAGCTTCATCAAAAATAAACACATCGGCTTCAGGAATCAGTTCACCAAACCCTGTTTCTTTAATCGCTAAATCAGCAAGAAACAAGTGATGGTTCACTACAACAATGTCGGAATCCATGGCTCGCTTACGCGCTTTCAATACAAAGCAATCAGTGTAGCTCGGACATTCTTTACCTAAACAGTTATCATTGGTTGAGGTGATGGTCGGAATGATCATGCTGTCTTCTGGTAGATCATCACAATCCCCAAGGTCACCTGTTTTGGTTTCTGATGACCAAGCACGCACTTTAACAAGTTGAGTTAATAATGTCGGGTCAGATTCATTAGTGTGGCTTTCGACCATTTGGCGGCTCAAACGATCCAAACACAGATAATTAGAACGCCCTTTTAATAACGCCACTTGGCCATAAAAACCAAGCGCATTGACCATGAGCGGTAAGTCACGATGGTACAACTGCTCTTGCAAGTTTTTCGAGCCTGTACTGATGATCACTTTTTTACCGCTCAACAGCGCAGGGACTAGGTATGCGAAGGTCTTACCGGTTCCGGTTCCTGCCTCCACCACCAACTGGGTTTGATCTTTGATCGCACTGCTGACGGCTTCCGCCATATCGATTTGTGGCTGACGAGCTTGAAAGCCAGGAATGGCCTTACCTAACGCGCCATCAGAGGAAAAAGTTTTTGCGATCATGCTTGGTATTGAGTTTGAAAAATTATCGAGAGTATATCAGAGGAATAGGAGTGACATCAGCCCACAATCTGACCAGCTTGCGGCGACACGCGGATATTTTGTTGAAACCAACGTAAGAATAGATTATTTATGGTGAAACATGGCAGTACAGTTACACCCGCCAGGGAATAATAACAAATTCGTACGCTAAAATATTAATGCATGGAAGTACCTGATTTATGGAAAAGAAAACACTGTTGACCCACTGTTCTGACGCCCCGGGTCTCATCTCGAAAATTACTAATATCTGTTACAAGCACCAACTCAACATCGTTCACAATAACGAATTTGTTGATAATACCAGTGGCCACTTTTTCATGAGAACGGAGTTGGAGGGGTACTTCAACGATCAAACGTTTCTTGCCGACTTGGACCAAGCTCTCCCGCAAGGTGCTAAGCGTAAATTGGTTGGCTCTCGCCGTAAGCGCATCGTCATTCTCGTCACAAAAGAAGCGCATTGTTTAGGCGATATTCTGATGAAAACCTACGATGGAAGCCTAGATGTTGAGATCGCCGCTGTGGTGGGGAATTACGACAAACTGCAAACTCTCACTGAACGCTTCGACATTCCTTACCACCACGTGACCCATGAAAACCTTAGCCGTGAAGAACACGAGCAGAAGATGCTAGAAGTGATCGATCAATACGATGCTGACTTTTTGGTGCTAGCTAAATACATGCGCGTATTGACGCCGACGTTTGTTGAGAAATATCACCACAAAATCATTAATATTCATCACAGCTTCTTACCTGCTTTTATTGGCGCGAAGCCATATCAACAAGCTTACGATCGCGGTGTGAAAATCATCGGTGCAACAGCACACTTCGTGACTAATGATTTAGATGAAGGGCCGATCATCAAGCAAGACGTAATTCCTGTCGACCATACATTCAATGCCCAAGATATGGCGCAAGCGGGACGCGATGTAGAGAAGAACGTATTGAGTAAGGCTTTGAATAAAGTGATCAATGACCACGTCTTTGTTTATGGGAATAAGACAGTGATCCTGTAATCCCTCCGTACTAGTTACAACGATAGTGAAACCCGTCCAACTTGGCGGGTTTCATCTTTTCAGAAGATCCCCCCTCCAATTCTAACCATCAAAGTTAAACCGATACGTTATAATTTTTCATTTCTCCACAACTATTTACTGAGAGAATGATTCCGTTTATCATTTGCCCTCCTTATAATAAACCACGTTAATATTACGGAATTAAAATGAAAAAAACGTTAGTGGCTTTTCTGATTGGGCTGACTTTACCAGCAACCACAATCGCAGATACTCTTGAGCCTGTTCAGAATGATGTATCCACTCGCATTATCGGCGGCGAACCTGCCAACACTTCCGACTGGAAATTTATTGCTTCACTGGTACGTAAAGGACAACCTACATCTATTGGTCACTTTTGTGGTGGCAGTTTCCTAGGTGGAAAATACGTATTAACTGCTGCGCACTGTGTGGAAGGTCTTAATGCGGACGATCTGGATATCGTTCTTGGTCTTTATGACAAAAACAGAGAGTCTCAAGCACAGCGCATCGCCATTAAAAATATCTATTCACATGATGAATATAACAACATAACAACGAACAATGACATCGCTCTTATTGAATTAGAACGCAATATCGATAGCGCAACTATTGACCTGGCAACGCCAGAACTTTTAGATAGCGTACGCGTAGGAGACAAGTTGCACGTGGCTGGATGGGGAAATACGTCCACGACAGACCGAATATACCCAACCGTTTTACAACAAGTAGATTTGGAATACGTAGATCGAGCTACCTGCCAAAACCTACCAGGAAACTACTCTAATGTATCAGATGACGGTATTTGCGCCGGATACTATTGGGGAGGTAAAGATAGCTGCCAAGGAGATAGCGGCGGTCCACTCATCGTTGATGATAACGGTATCAACAAATTGCTAGGCGTGGTCAGCTGGGGGGATGGATGTGCTCAACCAAACGCTTATGGTGTTTACGCCAACGTCGCTCATTTTCAACACAATGGATGGATAGATAGCCATCGCAATACTATCAGCTTCACTAAGTACCGAGATCTTCGTTTCGTTGAGCGAAAAGCGCAGCAAGAGACCTTTACTATTCGTAATGACGATACTATCCCATTCAACATCTACCAAAGCACAATATCATACGGAAGTACCATCGAGAAAAGCACTTGTACTGGTACCTTAAAGCCTTCGCAAAGCTGTCAAATTACCGTCGGCTACCAACCTAGCTATTCGGGATCAGAAACAACGATAGAGCTCTTTACCGATCATCCGAAACTGTCCAGACTCACAACAACTTTCGAGTATTCAGGTGTAGATAAAGCAAGCAGATCAGTGCGTAATGCCATTCCGCTAGCAGACGCAAATGTTTATACCGGTCAAAACGCTTGGACGGCTGAAAATGGTGAACTGCAATCAGCGGATATGGGAGCTTATCCTGGTGTATCTGAGCTGGTTTTGACCGATCTTCCGAAGGGCAAACTTACCATGGATCTCAAAGTAATGTCCGATGGTTTTGATTACTTGTTCATCTTAGTTAATGGTGAAATTTACGATAGCACCAACCAACTCCTCGATTATAAAGAGATCCAGATCGATCTTTACAAAGCATCTAATACGATAACGTTTGAATACGTCCAACACCCGTTTTCAAGTGGCATTTACAGCGCGCAAGCATTTGTTCGCAACATAAATATGTCAGTCAGCACAGATAATACGGGCGATGCTGGTAACGACGTTAATAAAAAGTCTAGTTCAGGCGGCAGTTTATCTATTGGCCTACTGGTGTTAATGGCTGCAGGTTCATTCGTACGACGCAAAAAAAGGTAACGAGATGAAACATAGACTCAAGATATTCCTACTTGGTTTGGGCACTATCAGTTTAACTGCATGTTCAGCAAACGCAGGACTGCAAACAAACCAGACGTCTGAGCACCAAGCAATGATGGTAGAGACTTATAGGACAAGTGAGAGTCAAATTTCATTTATCACAGAGTCTAACGGCTGCAGTGAAAACGAGGACTTTAGCCTAAAAATAGAGCAAAGCTCACAGACAGAAGCTCTTATTACTATCGTTAGAGACAAGGCGGATCATTGTAAACGAATGCCGTTTGCCAAAACTTTTACACTGCCTTTAGATGAAGAGTTGAAAGGCAAAAAACTTTCCATTACCAACCCAAAAAGCAAGTCACTGGCTAAATAATGATTCGCTTACGAAAGGGAGCCTCGGCTCCCTTTTTGCCTATCGCAACTCAGCAATTCTCACCCTAGCGTTTTACGCCTGCTCAGACTCCACAATACGCTTAAGTGAATGCGGGTGCAGTTTGATACAAATGCCTTGGTACTTAAACGCCACTGTTGGGTTATTCAAGCGTTCGCCATCCCCTTTCGGGCTCGACAGTTTGATCTTCACACCCAGCTCTTCCAACTCATTAAAACGCGCGCCAAACGCTGGGTAAGTGTGTTTCAAATCAGCAAGAAACTCGTCTGCAGTTTCGGCATGAGACGGAATCACAAACTCCACATGTTCCCAGCTTTCATTTGGGTAGATTTTGCCTTCCGCAGGGTATGGCAGTTCCAGACACTCAATCTTCCAACCACGGCTTTCCAACGCTTTATCGAATTCGATAACGATGATTGGGCGACCGTTGATTTTCGCTTGTGAAATCACCTTACCGTATTGATTCCATGCTTCATGCGCGGCTTTTGCTGTTTCAGTATCATTAATTCGCAGCGCAATATGGTCAGCTTGAGCAAAGCTCAGATCCAGTTTTAACAGGGATGCAAGCTCTTCAATCTTCGCCATAAATGCATCCAGATCTTGGATCATCAATTTAGGCGCTAGGCGTTTTTCAACTAGTTGAGTCGTCATTGTGGCTCTCTTATGGGGCGATTTATCTCATTACTCTGAGCGCAATAGTAAACGCAAACCAAACCACATTTCCATTCAATCGAAAAAGTATAAATTTCCCCAATTCCTCTCTGTATGAAAAGCAATAAAGTTGTTATCATTAGCCCCATTTTTGTGAACTCCAACAGAACTCGGCACTTACTTCGCCGAGTTCTTCGTCCTTGAATTGAAGGAAACGCGTGTGAATATCCAAGCACTTATTAATGACAAAGTATCTCAGGCTCTAGAAGCCGCTGGCGCACCTGCAGGCAGTCCTGCGGCAGTACGCCAATCAGCAAAGCCACAATTTGGTGACTACCAAGCAAACGGCGTAATGGGCGTTGCTAAAAAACTGGGTACTAACCCACGAGAATTTGCACAGAAAGTACTGGATGTTCTAGACCTAGATGGTATTGCAAGCAAGACAGAAATCGCTGGTCCTGGTTTCATCAACATTTTCCTAAGCGAAGAGTTCCTAGCAAAACAAGCGGAAGCAGCACTGGCTGACTCACGTCTTGGCGTTGCAGCAGACGAAGCTCAAACTATCGTTGCTGACTACTCTGCACCAAACGTTGCTAAAGAAATGCACGTTGGTCACCTACGTTCAACCATCATCGGTGATGCGGTAGTACGTACTCTTGAGTTCCTAGGTCACAAAGTGATCCGTGCGAACCACATCGGCGACTGGGGTACTCAGTTCGGTATGCTTATCGCAAACCTTGAGCGTGTACAACAAGAGTCTGGCGAAGTTTCTATGGAACTTGCGGACCTTGAAGGCTTCTACCGCGAATCGAAAAAACTGTACGACGAAGATGAAGACTTCGCAGTAAAGGCGCGAAACTACGTTGTGAAACTGCAAAGCGGTGACGAGTACTGTGCAGAAATGTGGAAAAAACTCGTTGATGTAACCATGATCCAAAACCAGCGCAACTACGACCGTCTAAACGTGTCACTGACTCGTGACGACGTGATGGGCGAGAGCATGTACAACGACATGCTTCCTAAGATCGTTGCAGACCTAAAAGAACAAGGTCTTGCCGTTGAAGATGATGGCGCGCAAGTTGTATTCCTAGATGAATACAAGAACAAAGATGGCGAACCAATGGGCGTTATCGTTCAAAAACGCGATGGCGGTTTCCTATACACAACAACAGACATCGCATGTGCAAAATATCGTTATGAAGAGCTAAGCGCAGACCGTGTGCTTTACTTCATCGACTCACGTCAACACCAGCACCTAATGCAAGCTTGGACAATTGTTCGTAAAGCAGGCTACGTACCTGAGTCAGTATCTCTTGAGCACCACGCGTTCGGCATGATGCTTGGTAAAGATGGTAAGCCATTCAAGACTCGTGCGGGCGGTACAGTTCGTCTTGCCGACCTTCTAGATGAAGCAGAAGTTCGTGCAGCACAGCTGATCGAATCTAAAAACCCTGAACTAGATGCGGAAGAAAAAGAGAAGATCTCTAAAACAGTTGCAATGGCAGCGGTTAAATACTCTGACTTATCTAAACACCGTACGACTGACTACGTGTTCGATTGGGACAACATGTTAGCGTTTGAAGGTAACACAGCACCATACATGCAATATGCATACACTCGCGTAGCTTCTATTTTCGCTAAAGCTGGTGTTGCTATGGACGCTCTCCAAGGTGACATCAAAATCACTGATGAGAAAGAGAAAGCACTTATTGCTAAGCTTATGCAGTTCGAAGAAGCGGTTCAATCTGTCGCTCGCGAAGGCCAACCACACATCATGTGTAGCTACCTATTCGAACTAGCAGGTCAGTTCTCTAGCTTCTACGAAGCATGCCCTATCCTAGTTGCTGAAGACGAAGCAGTGAAACAAAGCCGCCTGAAACTAGCAGCGCTAACAGCGAAGACCATCAAGCAAGGTCTGTCTCTACTAGGTATTGATACTCTAGAGCGTATGTAATCCGCTTTTACGTAGGTAGCTTAAGTAGCACAAGCTAAATGATGACAAAGGTTGACGTGAAAGCGTCAACCTTTTGTTTTATCTGGCGTATACTGATGTCATTCAATTCAAATCGGACAACATAATGAGTTTTGAACTGCACCCTCAACTGGCAAAAGACACCACCGTTATCGGCCACTTCCCACTGTGTGTGGCGCTTCTGCATAAAGATAACGCCGTGCCATGGGTTATCTTGGTCCCTAAACGTGCAAACCTAAAAGAGCTTCACCACTTGCCAATGCAAGAACAGCAACAGTTTTTGCTAGAGTCTCAAGCGGTAAGCCAAGCACTGGAAGCAACATTCCGTCCAGACAAGCTAAACCTTGGTGCGCTAGGTAATATGGTGCCACAGCTGCACATTCACCATATTGCTCGCTTCAAAGATGACGTAGCATGGCCGGGACCGGTTTGGGGGAACACCAAAGGTGAATTCCGTACAGAAGAAGAGCAAAACGAATTGCTTGGTCGCATTAAAAATGTGCTGTCACTGAGCTCTATTTTCCAAAAAGCATAAGCACTGCTAGCGAAAATAATTCGCCTTTGAATACGGCTGAAATAGACAGAGAAAGATTAATACGTATTTGTAACAATCTTTCTCATTTTTCTGGGATTATCACTAAAATAAAACTTGTTTAGACTACCAGCTCAGTTAGAGAGGGTCATCATGAAACAAGTCTTCAACACATTCCGATACGTCAGCTGGATCGCCATTATCTGTTCTATGGCTGCTTCATTCTTGCTTTTTCTTATGGGCGCAGCAAAAACCTATTCGGCATTTGCGGTCTTCATTCTTAATCAAACACCTCCAGAAGCACTCGCACATTTAGATAAAGCAGACATCGCGATCGCATATTTGATCAAGTCACTGGATACGTTTCTTGTCGCACTAGTTTTGTTCATCTTTGCTCACGGCATCTACACACTGTTTATTTCCAACAAAGCTAAAGCGAAAACACAAGAACCGTCGGTTTTGCATTGGATCAGAACCCCAAACATCGGCCACCTAAAAAACATTTTGGCTGAAGTCATCATCGTGATCTTGTTTGTGAAGTTCTTAGAGCTCGTGCTGATTAACTTCGACAGCTTAGATTGGACGATCTTAACATTACCTATTTCGATTTTAGTTTTAAGTCTTGGTTTGAAGTTCCTAGGGTTAGGCGCGACTAAACACTCTGAAGAGCATTAATTTCGCTGTATTCACAAACAATAACCAGCAAAAGAAAAGCCGCATCATTGCTGATGCGGCTTTGTCGTTTTTACGTAATAACTTTTTAGGTGACTAATTTTGACAATCGCTACATGGTGACTGTCAAAGACAAACCATCTTGTTTAGTCACTGAGTAGCGAACACGAGTCACGTCATGAGCTTTATTAGTGTCGACTAGGCGGCTAATTTTGCCCTTCTTAATCCACACGTTTAACATCGCGTCGGCGCCATCTTCACTCATCCCAAACTGTTTAGCCAGATCTGACTGGGAGACGGTTCCTTTGTCTGCAATGTATTGATAAAGCTCTTTTAAAATCATGCTACTTGCGCCTCTAATGCACCGTTTTGTTTCTTACCAACTTGTTTGAACACGCGGTAGGTACCAAAGAAGATAGCAACGATCACAGCCATCCAAATACCACTTGTCACTGGGCTATCTGCGAAATGCGTCAATTGGTTGTAGAACGTCGCACATAGGTAAGCCAAGCCCATTGTCCAAACCGCGATAAAGCGTGCGAACTTATGACCAAACTCACGTACGTAAGCACCCATCGCCGCCACACAAGGAGTGTACAGTAGGATAAAGATTAGGTAAGCAAATGCGGCATTGCCAGAAGCAAACTGCGATTTAATGTTACCGAAGATAGAAGCATCGACTTCTTGTTCTTCGGCAACGGCATTTGAGTCAGTTAAGTCACCCACTTCAATGCCTAGTGGATCTGAGTAGCTCAAACCGGCTAAGTTTTCAGGGATACTCATTACTGCCTCTTCTAGGCTGCCCATTAGATCAAATTCTGCGTCTTCACCGTCACTTGGCGTGGTGTATAGACTGTTAAGCGTACCAACTACCGCCTCTTTTGCGAAGATACCGGTAATGATACCAACCGTCGCTGGCCAGTTATCTTCTTGAACACCGATTGGCGCGAATACTGGAGTTACAACTTGCGCAGCTTTAGAAAGCACCGAGTTTTCGCTGTCTTCATTACCAAAACTGCCATCAGTACCCAATGAGTTGAAGAAACTCAGAATAGCAACAACGATAACGATGGTTTTACCTGCACCAAGTACAAAGCGCTTTAGCTTTTGCCAAGTTTTGATCACCACGTTTTGTAGCGTCGGAAGCTCGTAATCTGGCATTTCCATCACTAGGCTATCGCTGCTACCTGGGTAAAGCGTGTGCTTAAGGAAAAGACCTGTGAAGATCGCTGCCACAATACCAAGTAGGTAAAGTGCGAATACAATGTTCTGGCCAGAACCTGGGAAGAATGCCGCAGCGAATAGCGCGTAGACAGGCAAACGAGCACCGCATGACATAAATGGCGCCATAGAGGCAGCCAGTTTACGCTCACGTTCTTGGTCTAGAGTACGAGTTGCCATGATTGACGGTACGTTACAGCCAAAACCAAGAACCAACGGTACAAATGCTTTGCCCGGTAGGCCGATCTTCTGCATCACTTTATCTAGTACGAATGCTGCACGAGCCATGTAACCTGAGCTCTCAAGTACCGCTAGGAAGAGGTACAAACACGCGATAACCGGAATGAAGGTTGCAACCGTCTGGATACCACCACCGATACCATCAGCAAGAACCGTCACTAACCACACAGGCAAATGACCGTCTAACAAGTGATGCCCACCATCAACCAACAATGCGCCCACACCAATGTCAAAAAAGTCGATAAATGCACTACCGATGTTAATCGAGAACATAAACATCAGGTACATAACAACAAAGAAGAAAGGAATTCCAATCCACTTGTTCAAAATAAACTGGTCGAGTCTTTCAGTCACACTACGACTTAACTTGCCTTCGCTTCGGCGAACTTTTTTACACTGTTCATGCAGATGCGTGTACTTAGTATCCGCGACATGCAAATCGATATCCAAATCTAACGTCGTAATGACTTCCAAGACTTTGCTTCTATCAATATCAGAAAGACTATTGAGCACCATTGTGTCTTTTTCAAGCGCACGAATCGCTAGTGCACGATGAGCGACGTTTTGGTCGTTAAAAAGTGCGGAAACCGTTTGAATTGCCGACTCCATCTTCTCACCGTAATGCAAAGACAATTCTTTAAGTGGCACTCCTTGAACGATGGATTTATGGAGCTTTTCTTTAAACTCTGCCACTTGAGTTTTATTGGTTGCAGATAAACTGACAACCGGACAACCTAACGTTTTCTCAAGCTCTGCAACGTTAATCATCTGACGTTCACGCTTTAGCGCATCCATCTTGTTGAGGACAACAATCATAGGGCGACCAAGTTCGCGAAGTTGCAGCGTCATGTATAAGCTGCGCTCTAAACTTGTAGCATCCACCACGTTAATAATGAGATCAGCAGGATGAGTTAGAACCGCACGCGATGCGATGGATTCATCAATACTATTACTATCATTACCACTGTCTAATGAGTAAATACCCGGAAGGTCAGTGAGCAAAAACTCATCCCCAGCATGCTTGAATTGTCCCGTTTTCTTTTCAACCGTGACGCCTGCCCAGTTACCAACTTGCTGTTTTGCGCCAGTTAAACCATTAAATAGCGTCGTTTTACCACTATTAGGGTTACCTACGGTTAGCACTTGATATTGCATTACACTCGCTCCACTTCAATTTTCTGAGCAATTGTTTCTCGCAATGCGACAGACACACCACGGACTTCGACTTGTAAAGGATCGCCCATTGGCGCACGTCGAATCACTTTGACTTCTGTATTGGGAAGCAGCCCCATTACCATGAGTTTCTTTCTGATATCTGATGAAAGACCATCTAACAACCGAATCGTCACCGTATCGCCAGGATTAATCTCTGATAACTTCATAGTGGCCCTTAAGAGTATTGCTAATGAGAAATATTATTATTTAATAAGTTTAGGTTGCCAATATTACTCCCCTATACCCCTTCAATCCTTGTGTGAAATCAAAGATTCCGTAAATGTTTTCACGCTTTCAAACGTTAACTTCGTAAATTTCCTCTCGTTATTTACGTCAAAATTAACAATTAAAAATGACACCTAACGAAACAAAAATGTCACAAACCAAGATAGAAAACAAAAAATACAAATTAAAACAATTGGTTAAGTAAAAAACCAAACGTTGTCGCTTTTCTCATATAAACATGGCGTTATTTTTATAAGAAAAATAAGTAACCTCTCGTATAGTTACTCCATCGAGAGGGCAACCTCTCTAATAAATTCCAGAGGTGGCATGGCAACATGTCACTCCGGCAGCAAGCGAAGGTGTCCTTGACACCCGTGGTATAGTCCCCCCGGCTATACCACGATATTTTTTTTCACCTCTTTCAAAACTTCTTTACCTTATTCATCTTTTCAACACAGTTTTCGTTTTCACGAATGTCGCACACCATCATTCACCCAAATGAACAACGCTCTTTTGATACAGCAATACAACTGTCATTTATTTGTTGCAACTATCAATAAATCATTCTCTTGAAGCCATTTATGCTTATTGCTATGAACATCGCGACTAACAGATAGAACGTGATCGTGCTTACGTGTTGAGAATGGATTTGTAGGCTAGATGTGATGAAAAAACAATGAAACTCACTGCGTTAGCAACTGCAGCAATAATAGAGCACTGCATGCAGCTCCCCAGCATCTTAACTATTAACTAGGGAGCGTGTAATGAAGGTTTTCTAGTTAATTTCTTGGCTTTCTTGAGTCAAAGCAAACTTGGACGGGGGCAAACCAAAATGTAGCTTAAACTTTTGGCTAAAGTAAGATGGATCATTAAAGCCACAGTTAAAGGCGACTTCACTGATTTTCTCACCCGCCAATAACTGTTCACACGCCGTTTCTAAACGAACCTCTGTGACATAGTCTTTTAACGTTCTTGACGAGGCAGATTTAAAACGTCTCTGCAAAGAGCGTTCAGACATATACAGCATTTTAGCGGCTGACGCAGTGCCAAATTCAGGATCATGGTAATGCTCTGCCACTAATTGATAGACTTTTTGCAACCACTCTTTCTCTGGTGTGACTTGATCTTCTGCAATAGTTACAGGATTGAGTTCTTGCTGCGGTTCATCCAGATAACTACTTTCCTTCGCAGATGGCCATGTAATCTCGACTTTGTTTTGAGCATCAGAAGAGAAGACAGCCAAATAACCACCACTCGTTGTCACTAGTTGGGCAAGGTGGTCAATACTCAACTCAGAGTGATTTAAGTTAGATGGAAGCCCAGTCGCGACTTTATTAGGTAATTGCGTCCCGTAATCAAGAAAGCTCAATGACACAATATCATGCCCCTTTTCTAGCATAATTCTAACCGTTTGACCTCGGAAAGAGCGCTTGATGATATTGGCAAAAATGCTATTGAAAATAACATCAAGATTAAAACTTTCCAGAGCAACCCGGCTCTGCTTGCTCTCATCTTCTAGCTCTACCAAAATACCCGCTTTTGCAAAGTCATCTTGCCATACATCAACCACTGACTGAGTTATCTGACTCAAGTCGTAGTTCTGACTCCCACCACTTACATCACTTGGAACGCTTTTGAGTTCATTTAACTGCCAATTCGTTTTAGCCAAATGATCCTCTGTCGCAGTGTCCAGAGGCATAGGTAGTTTCGCCACAATAAAGTCGACGCTTGATTTTATGGATAGAGCTACATGGTCTACGAGTAGGTTTCTAACTTGAATCTGTTTACGTAATTGCTGGTTGCTCGTAAGCAACACTCTACTTTGATGTCTTAACTGATTCGTTTTGAGAGTCACTTGAGCTGCTAGATCACGGTTAGCCTGTACAACGTAGCGAGAGCGCCAGAAAACAAGTAATGCGACGACCGCAATACTAGCTACGACAAAGCCTAAAATAGCAAATCGCGATAGATACCAAGGATGAAGGACGATAAAGTGAGATTCTAAACCAACGACTCCAGCGGCAACTTGAGACGCATTACTGACCTGCAAGTGATATTCACCGGAACTAAGGTGCTCGAGTGTCAGTTGGCCCCCCTCTAACGTTTGCCATGGGTCATCGTTGTTCAATCGATAGTACAAATTTTGACTGTCTGGTTTTGGCATCACACCGAATAAAAAACTCAGCGAAGATCCATATGGCAGTGTGAGCCCATTCAGATCGGCACTACCAACTTGCAGAACTTCATTTTCAAGCACAACTTGGCTAACAATAAACTTAGACTCTGGGGGATTAGATACAAGCAGCTTGGATGCTTCTGCTTTTACGAGTCCGTACTTCGACCCCAGAACAAGCTCTCGCTCACCAATTTCTGTCTGTTGTATAACGCTACAAATACCAGGGAGGAACTCATTGTTCATTAAGCCTGATGACGATGAGTAATGTTTCACTAACTCACCCGAAAGGTGGTAATAGCTTAAACCGACAGAGGAAGCTAACCATACACCTTGCCTGTCTCTGATCAAGCAAGCAGGTCTGGCGTTGGGTTCACTCATTTCAACAACACGTTTTTCATCGCTTCGTGTATCAGTTTTAAACACACCATAAGATGAAGCAAACCACTGGCTGCCATCAACCGCCGTGGTCATGTCTAATGATTCACCAAACTTTTCTGAAAAACGGATAAACTGGATGTTGTCATTACTGTATTGGTATACGCCATGATCGGTGCCTATTAATAGGGCATCTTCAATATCATATAGGCGCGTAACCTTAGCAGGCAAATACTGACTTACTAGCCACTCACTTCCAAAGTTTCGTACGCTTTGTGCAGCAGTATCAACATTGTAAAGATGGTATCCGCTTGATACCCAAAGACGGTCATCACCATCAACGGTCACATGCTCTACGGCATGTCCGGCCATAACCTGTAAATAAGGAAATGTAATCTTGTTGAGACCATTTAGATCAAATATTTCCAGCCCTTTTGAGGTTGCAAGCCAAAGCATGCCGTTTTGAAACGCAAATTCATTGATCTGCGACTCCAACTCTAAGACTTGGTTAATCCCACTCTTTCCTGAACGATAAATCTTTCGGTCATCAGCAAACCAAAGCGCACCATCAGGACCTTCAATAGTTTGCCGAATTCGTCCTGATAGGGTGTGTGAGTCATAACTACTAAAGGTCACTCGTTCAAATTTTTTACTAAATAGCGAGTAATAACGAATACCTTGGTTAGTCGCAATCCACATCCCTCCTATATTGTCGCTCAACAACGAATAAATCTTCGTGTTGTCTAACTCTAACTCAAGAAAACTTGCAGGCGCGACTTCGGTGACCTCACCTGAAAAAAATGAGTACAAATAAAGGCCATGCTCTGTCCCCACCCAATACTCTTGATTTGTCTCTGCGAATGTCAAAACATGTGAGCCGCCAATTCTAATCACTTCTTTATCAGGCTGGTAAATGTTGAAAATTAAAGCGCCACGCAATGTACCTATCAAAATTTCTCTTCGCGTGTGTGAATAATAGACTTTCTCAATGTAGTTTTGACCTGAGGCAGCGACATGGTCAAACTTATCACCTTCAGAAAGATAGAAGCCGGAAGTCGTTGCTAGTGCCCACTTCGTTTCAACTAGCACCGCATCATTAATGTAAACGTAGCTATTATTACTATGTTGATAGAGCTGCAATAGAGAGAAAGAGTTTAATTCGCTAGTGTCGATATTGTAGGTATAGAAATGCGCGCCATCACTCACCCAAATATAGTTCTTTGAAGACCCTATTTTTCTTATTTGTGAGCCTGGATTTAAACTAAAGACTAAACGTCGTTCCTGATTTGGATAGGTTCGATAGACCTCATTTTCAATAAAGGTCCAAAAAGCACCTTTATGATAAGCCAACTGCTTAGCCGACGTTTGTAGGAAGCTACCTGATTTAGGTAATATAGTTTGACCATCGTAAAACAGGACTCGTCCGTGTACGTCATGAATCCACAAACCGCCCTTTTCACCCAAGAACAACTTTTTAGCCGCGATAAAAGTACCCTTTGCCTGAGTTGGCAAAGGGTAAAAGATTGCATTTGCATTATGAAGCGCAAATGCTTGGTAGGATAAGACAAAGCCCAACAGAGCAAGGGCTAATTGGCGTAGCAAGACGAAAACCTTTTGTATCAATTTGTGCTCGGAAAGTGACCGTTCATCGTTTGTAAAGCATGGATTGATACGGTTATTTTGAGCTGATAATTATTGGTAATGATATCTCAATTACTTTCTGAGAAAAGGCTCGCCTTATCAAAGGTTGTAATTCTTACTACTGGATCACGTTAAAAAGACTACTCCTACATTACGACAGCACTTAATCTGACTTTTTGTTCAAGCATTGCTCAAAACTATTCGCCATATTGTTGAGAAAAGTAAAGTAACTGCCAGGTTTTGCTTCAATTGTACTCCCTAACGGGTCAAGCTCGCCTTTAGCGACGTCACTGCCTCTCATTACGCTCTGAACGACAGCCGGGGTAAACTGAGGTTCAGAAAATACACAAGCCACATCTCCACCACTTAGCTTTTGACGAATTTGAATTAAGGTCTTCGCTCCTGGCTTTCGTTCTGGGCTCACAGTAAAATGCCCCATTTGATTTAGTTCATAACGATCTTCGAAATAACCGTAAGCATCATGGAATACAAAGTAACCTTTGTTTTTTACTGGTGCCAGCTTCTGCTTTATCTGTTGGTCAGTGTCTTTTAGCTCGAGTTCAAACTTTTTGAGGTTCGCTTGATATTGAGCTGCATTTTCCGGATCAAGTGATACAAGTTGATTCACAACAGCCTTGGCCACTTGTTGTGCTTGGCTTACACCTAGCCAAAAGTGCGGATCATGTGAGCCATGATCGTGCCCATCATGGTCATGGTTGTGCTCACTATCAAATTCACGCAATTCTAGATTTGGAATTTGACTAATAGTCAAAGTATTCGATCTATCCGAAACAACTTTCTCTAGAAACGGTTCAAGATCATGTCCGTACCAGATAACCAAATCAGCCGAAGCGACCTTTTTAACATCCGATGGACGCAAAGCGTAGTCATGGGGTGATGTGTTAGGCTGCAATAACACGTCTGGTGAAGTTACTCCTTGAGTAAGCTCTGTTACTAACAACTGAATAGGTTTGATACTCGTCAGTACCGTTACCGCCTGTGCTGGCAGTGTTAACATTGCTGAGGCAGCAAGAATTAATGCTCTTTTCATAGTTTT
The DNA here is from genome assembly GCF_033339295.1 of Vibrio sp. 704. Lineage (NCBI taxonomy): Bacteria > Pseudomonadati > Pseudomonadota > Gammaproteobacteria > Vibrionales > Vibrionaceae > Vibrio > Vibrio sp. 704. Next base: position 93,921 of record NZ_JAWOUH010000011.1, read on the forward strand.
ACTTGGGATATGGCGTGGAAAGTGAGATAATGTTACATTATAACATTATTGATTTGCAAATGAGTTTCATTCATGTCTTCCTTAGTCCATCTTGAGCAGTTATGCGTCGAGTTCGATGGCCGCAGAGTTCTCGATAACATTAGTATGGAATTAGAAAAGGGCAAAATAACTACCCTAATTGGTCCCAATGGAGCGGGAAAATCAACGTTAGTCAAAGTTATCTTAGGTCTTCAAAAGCCGACTAGCGGCAAGTTGAACCGACAAAGAAAACTGAAAATTGGTTACGTTCCTCAAAAGTTGAAGCTCAATGACTCCCTTCCATTGAATGTAACCCGCTTTCTAAATTTAGCAGGAAAATACAGTAAGCAAGAGTGCATTGATGCATTAAGGCTTGTTGGCGCTGAACATTTACTTAATAGTAATATGCATCGCTTATCCGGTGGTGAAAACCAACGAGTGTTACTGGCTCGCGCTCTGCTTCAGCGTCCTCAGCTGTTGGTATTAGACGAACCAGCTCAGGGTGTGGATATCCAAGGTCAAATCGATCTCTATGACTTAATTGAGAGCATTCGTCATCGCTTTGATTGTGGCGTATTTATGGTGTCGCATGACTTACATTTAGTGATGGCGAAAACGGACGATGTTATTTGTCTGCATCACCATGTTTGCTGCTCAGGTTCACCTGCCACTATTACTCAGCACCCTTCTTACATCGCACTATTTGGCAATGCAGCGAGAGAGTCTCTCGCGTTTTATCATCACGACCATGAGCACCATCATCACGATTTATCCGGAACGCCAGTAAGCGGTGATGCGACATCATGCTCCCACCATAAACACGGACATCACCATCATGATTGAGTTTCTCCTACCTTCTATCCTTGCTGGTATTGGTATCGCGATCATTGCCGGTCCACTTGGGTCATTTGTCGTTTGGCGTAAAATGGCTTACTTCGGAGATACCCTAGCTCATGCATCGTTAATGGGCCTAGCGCTGGGCTTCTTGCTCAACGTAAATCTCTACCTTGCGCTACTCGTCTGCTGTTTAGCTCTGGCCGTTTTGCTTGTCACTCTGCAAAAGCAACAACTTGTGGCTACAGACACGTTGTTAGGTATCTTGGCACACAGTGCACTCTCTATCGGTTTAGTATCGGTTAGCTTTTTGGAAAACGTGCGCGTCGATTTAATGAGCTACCTATTTGGGGACTTACTTGCCGTCTCTCCACAAGATCTGATGTTTATTTACGCAGGTGTTGTTGCGGTAAGCGCGTGTTTGTACGTCTTCTGGCGCCCACTGCTTTCTAGCACTGTCAGTGAAGAACTTGCCGCTGTTGAGGGCGTGAATACAGACTTAGTTAGATTGGTGTTAATGCTAATGGTGGGTGTAGTAATCGCAGTAGGTATGAAGTTCGTTGGCGCGTTGATCATGACTTCACTCCTAATTATCCCAGCCGCAACAGCACGTAAAGTCTCTTCATCACCAGAGCAAATGGCATTGTTCGCATCCATTATTGGCTCAGTGGCAGTACTGATGGGGCTTAGCCTATCATGGCACTTCGATACACCGGCCGGCCCTTCTGTAGTGATCAGCGCAACATCCTTATTTATGCTGAGCCAGCTGATTAAAAGCAAAGCATAATCGCATTGAGCATTAAACGCGAAAGGCCTTGCTAACAACAAACATAAATCCACTGAAACGGAAAAAGAAAAGCCTGCGAAATCGCAGGCTTTTTAATACTTATTAAGCTGTGTGGTCGATTACCAACCCGTCACTTCACGTAGACCTTGGCCAATCTCTGCTAGAGATTTCACAGTTTTAACGCCAGCCGCTTCTAGTGCAGCAAATTTGTCTTCAGCAGTACCTTTACCACCAGAGATAATCGCACCAGCATGGCCCATACGCTTACCAGGAGGTGCAGTTACACCAGCAATGTAAGAAACCACTGGCTTCGTTACATTTTCTTTAATGTATGCTGCTGCTTCTTCTTCTGCAGTACCACCGATCTCACCGATCATAACGATCGCTTCTGTCTCAGGGTCTTCTTGGAACAGTTTTAGGATATCAATGAAGTTTGAACCCGGGATTGGGTCACCACCGATACCAACACAAGTAGACTGGCCGAAACCTTCGTCAGTGGTTTGTTTGACTGCTTCGTAAGTTAGAGTACCGCTACGAGATACGATACCTACTTTACCTTTCTTGTGAATGTGACCAGGCATGATACCGATCTTACACTCATCAGGAGTGATAACACCCGGACAGTTAGGACCGATCATGCGAACGCCAGTTTCTTCTAGCTTCACTTTTACGTCGATCATATCTGTAGTAGGGATACCTTCAGTAATCGTTACGATTAGCTCGATACCCGCGTCAATCGCTTCTAGGATTGCATCTTTACAGAAAGGTGCTGGTACGTAGATGACTGTCGCTGTTGCGCCAGTCGCTTCTACTGCTTCGCGTACTGTGTTGAATACAGGTAGACCTAGGTGAGTTTGGCCGCCTTTACCTGGAGACACACCACCAACCATTTGCGTACCGTATGCGATAGCTTGCTCTGAGTGGAAAGTACCTTGACCACCAGTGAAACCCTGACAGATTACTTTAGTGTCTTTGTTAATTAATACAGACATTATTTAGCCTCCGCAGCAGCAACAACTTTCTGAGCAGCGTCAGTTAGCGACTCAGCAGCAATGATATCAACATCAGAATTAGCAAGAACTTCGCGACCTAGGTCAGCGTTAGTACCTTCAAGACGAACAACAACAGGTACGCTTACACCTACCTCTTTAACCGCACCGATAATACCTTCTGCGATCATGTCACAACGTACAATACCACCGAAGATGTTAACAAGTACCGCTTTCACATTGTCATCAGATAGGATGATCTTGAATGCTTCAGCAACACGCTCTTTCGTCGCGCCGCCACCTACATCTAAGAAGTTAGCTGGTTTGCCGCCGTGTAGGTTTACGATATCCATCGTACCCATTGCTAGGCCTGCACCGTTAACCATACAGCCAACGTTACCGTCTAGTGCTACGTAGTTCAGCTCCCACTGAGCTGCGTGTGCTTCACGCTCATCTTCTTGTGAAGGATCGTGCATTTCACGAAGCTTAGGCTGACGATACAGTGCGTTTGAGTCGATGTTGATCTTACCGTCAAGACATAGCAAGTTGCCTTCGCCAGTAATCACAAGTGGGTTGATCTCTAGCAGAGCAAGATCGTACTGAGAGAACATAGTGCCAAGACCCATAAAGATCTTAACGAATTGTTTGATTTGGTCGCCTTCAAGACCAAGTTTGAACGCTAGCTCACGACCTTGGTAAGCTTGTGGACCTACTAGTGGGTCAATTGCTGCTTTGTGGATGAGTTCCGGCGTTTCTTCCGCAACTTTTTCAATTTCCACACCACCTTCGGTAGAAGCCATGAAAACAATCTTACGGCTAGCACGGTCAACTACCGCACCTAGGTATAGTTCGTTCGCAATATTTGAAGCTTCTTCAACAAGGATTTTTGTTACTGGCTGACCGTTAGCGTCAGTTTGGTAAGTCACTAGGTTTTTACCTAACCACTTCTGTGCAAACTCTTTAACGCCTTCTTTTGTATCGTGTAGCTCTACGCCACCCGCTTTACCACGGCCACCAGCGTGAACCTGACATTTAACTACTTTCTTGGCTGTACTAATACGGCCTGCGGCTTCAAAAGCTTCTTGTGGTGTATCACACGCGTAGCCTTCTGGCACAGGCAAACCGAATTCTGCAAACAGCTGTTTGGCTTGGTATTCATGCAAATTCATTTCGATATTCCGTTTGTTTTTCCCTTAAGGGATTTATTATTTCCATAACGCTGCAGTCTTGGCTGCTTGTACGTCTGTAGGGTCTTCTCAAATCAATCCTTCATCATGAGTTCTCATACTGAAGGATTCAAATGAAGGCCAAACGTTGAGCTAGTCTAGCCATTGAAATTTTTAACGTCTAGCTACCTACGATAACTAGACGTTTTAGCGATATTAAACGTCTAATAGGAGACGTGCTGGGTCCTCTAGTAACTCTTTAATCGTTACTAGGAAACCAACTGATTCACGACCGTCAATTAGGCGGTGATCGTAAGATAACGCTAGGTACATCATCGGCAAGATTTCAACTTTGCCATCCACTGCCATCGGACGCTCTTGGATCTTATGCATACCAAGAATCGCTGATTGAGGTGGGTTGATAATTGGTGTAGACATTAGTGAACCGAACACACCACCGTTTGTGATAGTGAAGTTACCGCCCATTAGCTCGTCTACCGTTAGCTTGCCATCACGACCTTTAATAGCCAGCTCTTTGATGCCTTTTTCAACATCAGCGAAACCAAGCTTGTCACAGTCTTTTAGGACAGGTGTAACTAGACCACGTGGCGTTGATACCGCCATGCTAATGTCGAAGTAGTTGTGGTAAACAATGTCATCGCCATCAATCGAAGCATTTACTTCTGGGTAACGCTTAAGCGCTTCTGTTACTGCTTTCACGTAGAAAGACATGAAGCCCAAACGAATACCGTGACGCTCTTCGAACTGATCTTTGTACTGCTTACGAAGGTCCATGATTGGTTTCATGTTGACTTCGTTAAACGTCGTTAGCATTGCCGTGTTGTTCTTCGCTTCTAGCAGACGGTTAGCAACTGTCTTACGAAGGCGAGTCATTGGAACACGTTTCTGACTGCGAGCCGCTGCTGGCACGTCAACCACTGCTGGCGAGTCTTCTTTTGACGCAGATTTAGCGTTCGCAAGATGCGCTTCAATATCTTCGCGCGTAATACGACCACCAACACCAGTGCCTTTCACTTGGCTTGCTTCTAAGCCATGTTCAGCCAATAAACGGCGCACTGCTGGGCTTAGTGCGTCATTACTTTCTTCGCTAAGCGCAGCTTTGTGACGCTTATCAGGAGATGCTTCAGTACCTTCTGTTTTGTCTGCAGTTGGTTCACCTGCAACTGCGCCTGGCTTCAATTTAGCAATAATTTGTTTAGAAAGTACTGTCGCACCTTCTGCTTCAACAATAGCTTCTAAAACGCCAGCTTCCGGAGCTGGAACTTCTAGCACAACTTTGTCTGTTTCGATGTCAACCAAAACCTCGTCACGCTCTACTGCGTCGCCTGGTTGTTTGTGCCATGTCGCTACGGTTGCATCAGCAACTGATTCAGGTAAATCTGGAACCAGAATTTCAATTGTCATATCTGTTTCTTCCTTTAACTTCTAGTTCTTAATTCGAAGTTTTTGAGTTCACGTTCAGAGCGTCTTCAACCAACGCTTTTTGTTGTTTCAAGTGCACCGACATGTAGCCAACTGCTGGCGAAGCAGAAGCTGGGCGACCTGCGTATTTAAGATTTGCACCTGCAGGAATAGCGGCACGGAAGTTATGTTGGCTACAGTACCAAGCACCTTGGTTCTGAGGTTCTTCCTGACACCACACGAAGTCTTCAACGTTAGTGTATTGAGCAATTGCTGCTTGTACTTCTTCCATTGGAAATGGGTAAAGCTGTTCAATACGCACGATAGCAACATCGTCTTGCTCGTTGTTACGGCGCTGCTCTAGTAGGTCAAAGTAAACCTTACCAGCACAGAACACGACACGTTTCACTTTGCTTGGTTCTAAATCATCTACTTCTGGAATTGCAGATTGGAATGTACCATCCGCCAAGTCTTCAATCGTTGAAGTACATAGAGGGTGGCGCAGCAAAGATTTCGGCGACATAACAATGAGAGGTCGACGCATTGGGCGTACAACCTGACGACGAATCATGTGGTACACCTGAGCCGGTGTTGAAGGAACCACAACCTGCATATTTTGCTCAGCACAAAGCTGAAGGTAACGCTCTAAACGTGCAGATGAGTGCTCAGGACCTTGACCTTCATAACCATGAGGTAGAAGCATAGTAAGACCGCACAAACGCGCCCACTTTTGCTCGCCTGACGAGATAAACTGGTCGATAACAACTTGTGCACCGTTGGCAAAATCACCAAACTGTGCTTCCCAGATAGTTAAACCACCTGGTTCGGCTGTTGCGTAACCGTATTCAAACGCCAACACAGCTTCTTCTGACAATACTGAGTCAAAGACTTGGAATGGCCCTTGGTTGTCATGAATATTCGCTAATGGAATGTAAGTGCTTGCATCGGTTTGGTTATGAAGAACCGAGTGACGGTGGAAGAAAGTACCACGACCCGAGTCCTGACCTGAAAGACGAATACGCTTGCCATCGTCAACCAATGTAGCATACGCCAATGTTTCAGCCATACCCCAGTCAATAGCTTTTTCACCGGTCATCATTGCTAGACGATCGTTGTATAGCTTATTAACACGGCTTTGCAGTTTATGGCTTTCTGGGTACTGACACAGACGATTGCCTAGCTCAATAAGGCGTGTCTTGTCGTATTTTGAATCCCACTCCATATCCCATTCATGCCCTAAGTAAGGGGACCAGTCTACAGAGTGCAACGCCATTGGACGCCATTCTTTAACAACCACTTCACCGCGATCTAATGCATCGCGATACTCATTGACTAACTGAGTCGCCGTCTCGATATCTGACTCATTTTTATCGATCAGAACATCTGCATACAATTTGCGTGGTGTAGGATGCTTTTTGATTTTCTGGTACATCAAAGGCTGAGTCGCATTTGGCTCATCTGCCTCATTGTGACCGTGGCGACGGTAACACACAAGATCGATCACGACATCGCGCTTGAACTCGTTACGGTAATCCAATGCAATGCGAGTAACAAAAGCAACTGCTTCTGGGTCATCGGCATTTACATGGAAAATTGGCGCCTGCACCATCTTCGCGATATCGGTACAGTACATCGTAGAACGCGTGTCACGAGGATTAGACGTCGTAAAGCCTACTTGGTTGTTGATGACGATACGTACCGTACCACCAACTTGGAACCCACGAGCAAGAGACATGTTGAACGTTTCGGCAACCACACCCTGACCAGCGATTGCAGAATCACCGTGGATGGTGATAGGAAGCACTTTGCTACCTTGATTATCACCCAAGCGATCTTGACGTGCTCGAACTGAGCCCATGACTACTGGGTTTACGATTTCTAGGTGCGACGGGTTAAATGCAAGTGCTAAATGAACATCACCGCCTGGAGTCGCAAAATCAGCAGAGAAACCTTGGTGATATTTCACATCACCCGTACCCCAAGTTTCGTCGTGTTTACCTGCGAACTCATCAAACAGGTCTTGAGGTTTCTTACCAAGTACGTTCACCAGCATGTTCAAACGACCGCGGTGAGCCATACCGATAACCACTTCACGCATTCCACTTGTACCCGCATGACGGATCAACTCTTTCGTCATCGGAATCAGCGCATCACCACCTTCTAAAGAGAAACGTTTTGCACCTGGGAATTTCGCCCCGAGGTAACGCTCCAAACCTTCAGCGGCTGTTAGCTCTTCTAGGAACGTGCGCTTCTCATCTTTGTTGAATGATGGCTGGCCTACGACAGACTCAAGGCGTTGCTGAATCCAACGCTTTTGCTCTGTGTCAGTCATGTGCATGTATTCAGCACCGATGGAACCGCAATAAGTTTTGTTGAGGGCTTCATAGATATCTTTCAACTTCATGGTTTCTTGCCCAACAGCAAAAGAACCTACGTTGAAAGTTTCTTCGAAGTCATCTTCGGTAAGATTATGAAAAGCAGGGTCTAACTCCGCCACGGTTGGGCGTTGCCATAGACCTAGTGGGTCTAATTCTGCAGCTTCATGCCCGCGGAAACGGTATGCGTTGATTAGCTGTAGAACTTTTACTTGTTTTGCATCGACATCTGGGTCACTAACTTGGACATTGTAATGCTTTGTTTCTCTAGCGAGTCGTCGGAAGTAGTCACGGACACGTGAATGTGGTTGTTCTGCCACTTCTTCTGATGGCTTAGGCAAGCCTTCAAAAACACGTTTCCACTCCTCACTTACCAGATCGGGATCACTTAGATACAGTTCGTAGAGGTCCTCTACATACGTTGCATTGGCGCCAGCCAAGTGTGAAGACTCGAGCCATGCCTTCATCACGCCGTTGTGCATATTTTCCCTTAACCAGTAGTTTTCACGTTTGCTTCGGTCTTTGCCGAGCTATAAGAGCCGACTAAAAATACGGTCGGCAATTTTTGTATTCTTTACTCGAATATTACTGAAGCAGTGAAGCGGTCATATCGGGTGATCCGCAACACTGCGACATTCCTAAGAGCGAGTAAATTAAACCGAACGATTAACCAACATCGACTTAATGTGACCGATGGCTTTCGTCGGATTTAATCCCTTAGGACAAACACTTACACAATTCATGATGCCATGGCAACGAAAAACGCTAAATGCATCATCAAGATCAGACAAACGTTCATCTGTTGCCGTATCGCGGCTATCAATTAGCCAACGGTACGCTGCGAGAAGACCAGCTGGGCCGATGAATTTATCAGGGTTCCACCAGAATGATGGGCAAGACGTTGTACAACATGCACACATGATACATTCGTACAATCCATCTAAATGCGCACGGTCATCAGGCGATTGTAGATTCTCACGTGATGGTGGTAATGCACCATCATCAATCAAGAATGGTTTAACTTTCGCATAGTTATCATAGAACTGCGTCATGTCAACGATAAGATCGCGCACGACAGGTAACCCTGGTAGTGGACGAATAACTATCTTATCGCCTTGTAGAGCAGATAACGGTGTGATACACGCTAGGCCGTTTTTACCATTCATATTCAAACCATCAGAACCACATACCCCTTCACGGCATGAGCGACGGAACGCGATGCTTGGATCTTGCTCTTTTAGCAGAATCAATGCATCAAGCACCATCATGTCTGAGCCTTCGTCTACCTCAAGGGTATACTCTTTCATGTAAGGCTTAGTATCCACATCCGGATTGTAACGGTATAAAGAGAAGTTTAATTTCATAGTCGTATCCTCCCTTTAGTATGTACGTACTTTCGGCGGGAAAGCTTCACGATGCGTTGGCGTCATGTTCACATCACGCTTAGTCATCGCTTCTGTTTCCGGATTGTAGATAGAGTGGCATAGCCAGTTCTCATCATCACGCTCAGGGAAATCGAAACGAGCATGTGCGCCACGACTCTCTGTACGGTAGTTCGCTGCAACGGCAGTTGAAAACGCGGTTTCCATCAGGTTATCAAGTTCTAGACACTCGATACGCTGCGTGTTGAACTCTGAAGACTTGTCCGCTAGATGCGCATCTTTCAGACGTTCGCGAATCACTTTCAACTCTTCTAGGCCGGTTGCCATCGCATCGCCTTCACGGAATACCGAGAAGCTGTTTTGCATGCATGCTTGTAGGTCTTTACGAATCTGAACTGGATCTTCACCACCAGTGCTGTTTTCCCAACGCATAGTACGCGCTAGAGACGCTTCAATATCAGATTCTGTTGCAGGACGAGCTTCCGCTTGCGCTGCTAGCGTTTCGCCAAGGTGCAAGCCAGTAGCACGACCAAAGACGACCAAGTCTAGTAATGAGTTGCCGCCCAGACGGTTAGCACCGTGTACCGATACAGAAGCAATCTCACCACATGCGTAAAGGCCTTGTACTTCCATCTCGCTACCGTCGGCCTTCTGCTTAATTGCTTGGCCAGAGACTTGAGTAGGTACACCACCCATCATGTAGTGACAAGTTGGAATTACTGGAATTGGCTCTTTCACAGGGTCAACGTGTGCAAATGTACGAGACAGTTCACAGATACCTGGTAGACGTGATTCAAGTACTTCTTTACCAAGGTGATCAAGTTTCAACTTGATATGTGGACCCCAAGGACCATCACAGCCGCGGCCTTCACGGATTTCAATCATCATTGAACGAGCAACCACGTCACGACCAGCAAGGTCTTTCGCGTTTGGTGCGTAGCGCTCCATGAAGCGTTCACCATCTTTATTTAGAAGGTAACCACCTTCACCACGACAACCTTCCGTCACTAGAACACCCGCGCCAGCAATACCTGTTGGGTGGAACTGCCACATTTCCATGTCTTGCATTGGAACGCCTGCGCGAAGTGCCATACCAACGCCATCACCCGTGTTGATGTGCGCGTTAGTGGTCGATGCGTAAATACGACCTGCACCACCTGTAGCTAGAATGGTTGCTTTTGATTTGAAGTAACAGATTTCACCCGTTTCCATACAAATCGCAGTACAACCCATGATTGCGCCGTCTTGGTTTTTCACAAGATCCAAAGCGTACCACTCCGAGAAGATGGTTGTTTTGTGTTTTACGTTTTGCTGGTAAAGCGTGTGAAGAAGTGCGTGACCAGTACGGTCTGCAGCAGCGGCTGTACGAGCAGCCTGCTCACCACCAAACTCTTTAGATTGACCACCGAATGGACGTTGGTAGATGGTACCGTTATCGAAACGAGAGAATGGCAGACCCATTTTTTCAAGCTCGATAACTGACTCAGGACCATTTTTACACATGTATTCAATCGCGTTCTGGTCACCGATGTAGTCGGAACCTTTAACGGTATCGTACATGTGCCATTGCCAATCGTCTTTGTGCGAGTTACCCAGAGCAACAGTAATGCCACCCTGTGCAGACACAGTATGAGAACGTGTTGGAAATACTTTTGACAACAAAGCACATGATAGGCCTTGTTCTGAAATTTGTAGTGCAGCGCGCATACCTGCACCACCAGCGCCGATTACTACGGCATCAAACTCACGAACTGGAATAGACACTTACGCACCCCACAGAATAAATAGACCAGAGAAGACATAGCCGAATAGCACGGCAATAACACCAAGTTGTAATGCGCCACGTAGTTTCGCGCACTTAATGTAATCAGTTAATACCTGCCACAAACCAACCCAAGCGTGAATCAGGATCGAGACAAGTGCCAACATGGTGAATACTTTAGTGAAGGTACCACCAAAGAATTGGGTCCAAGATGCGTAAGAGATATCTGAAAATGCACAGAAGCTAATCAGATAAATCGTGTATAGCGTCATAATGATTGCAGTTGCACGAATTAGTAGGAAATCGTGTACACCATTACGACCAAATGAAGATACGTGTTTTACCATACCAAGATCCCCGCCAATAATGATAATACTGCTGTTGCACCAAACGCGACTTTAGCGCTCATCGTGCCTGAATCTAGTTCTTCAAAGTGACCCAAATCCATCAATAAGTGACGGATACCACCTGCGATGTGGTAGGCAAGTGCAGTAAGAATTCCCCACAGGATGAATTTTACGAAGAAGCTATCGACGATGTCAGCGGCTTCCATAAAACCCATTGGGGATGACAGAGAAATGGATAGTAACCACAGTAGTATACCCACCGCAACAAACGTAATTACCCCAGACACACGGTGTAGGATGGATGCGATTGCTGTGATAGGAAAGTGGATGGTCTGTAAATCTAAATTAACAGGTCTTGACTTTCTTTCTTTCACGGGCTTGCTCACTCAGCTCCATTGAGCATTTATTGTTATAACCAATTTCAGCTTCCAAACGTACAAAAGTTAACATCTATTTAACAAATATCGCGAGTAACCACTCAGATAAGTGTAAACAAGTTGTTAACAAACGGAGTCCAGCAACAAACCTCACTCTTTGTTTCTAGCCCCGAATTTATAAGGATTTAACTAAAATTTTCTTTGCCAATATACGGCGAGCAACATTCTAATACAATTGGTGTAACAAATTATGCTACATAGAACAGATTTTTAACGATTTTCATGAGAAAAATCATAACAAGTGCACACAAAGATGGAGAAAAATTGACTTTAAGCTTTAACAACAGTACAAAAATGGCACATAAACATCCTGGACGGATTAAATAATAAACAAAGGAGATTGTTATGGCGGATAAGAAAGCGACCCTTCATGTTGAAGGTCAAGCGCCAATCGAACTGCCAATTATGGACGGTACGCTAGGTACACCTGTAATTGACGTTCGTAAGCTGGGAGCCAATGGTTACTTTACTTTTGACCCAGGTTTTCTTGCCACTGCATCTTGTGAATCATCAATCACGTACATCGATGGCGGCAAAGGTATTCTTTTGCACCGCGGTTTCCCGATTGATCAATTAGCCAATAACGCAGATTACTTAGAAGTATGTTACATCCTTCTTTATGGTGAAGCCCCTACCCGAGAACAATACGAGCAATTCAAAACGACCGTTACTCGTCACACAATGGTACACGAGCAAATCGCAAGCTTTTTCCATGGCTTCCGACGCGATGCTCATCCAATGGCGGTAATGTGTGGTGTAGTTGGAGCACTTGCAGCCTTCTATCACGACTCTCTTGACATTAACAACGACGAACACCGCGAAATTGCAGCGTACCGTCTGCTGTCAAAAATGCCAACACTGGCGGCGATGTGTTACAAATACTCTATCGGTCAGCCATTTATTTACCCTCGTAACGACCTTAGCTACGCTGAGAACTTCTTGCATATGATGTTCGCAAACCCTTGCGAAGAATATGAAGTAAATCCTGTGGTTGCCCGTGCGATGGATAAGATTTTCACTCTACACGCGGATCACGAACAGAATGCGTCGACATCAACTGTACGCCTAGCTGGCTCTTCTGGTGCGAACCCATTTGCATGTATTGCCGCTGGTATTGCATCCCTTTGGGGGCCTGCTCACGGTGGTGCAAACGAAGCCTGCTTGAGAATGCTAGAAGAGATTGGCAGCGTCGATAACATCCCTGAATATGTAGACCGCGCGAAAGACAAAGATGACCCATTCCGCTTAATGGGCTTTGGTCACCGCGTTTACAAGAACTACGACCCACGTGCGACAGTAATGCGCGAAACGTGTCATGAAGTTCTCAAAGAGCTAAACATTCAAGACCCTCTGCTAGACGTTGCAATGGAACTTGAGCGCATTGCACTTTCTGATGAGTACTTCGTGTCTAAGAAGCTGTACCCGAACGTAGACTTCTACTCAGGTATCATTCTTAAAGCGATTGGTATTCCAGTTTCTATGTTTACGGTTATCTTCGCGATTTCTCGTACCATCGGCTGGATTGCTCACTGGAACGAAATGCACAGCGATCCACTGAACCGCATCGGTCGTCCTCGTCAGCTATACACTGGCGAAACACAACGTGAGTTTTCTCCACTTCACGAACGTGAATGATCTTTTAGTACGAAGATAGACAAACAAAAGGGTTGAGATTTTCGTCTCAACCCTTTTTTCTTTTTTGCGTTTAACGTTATTAATGGAGAACGCTAAACCGGATTATCAATATCGATAAACTCCACATGTAGGCCATATTCATCCGCTAGCCATTTGCCTAAGGCCTGAACACCATAACGCTCAGTAGCATGATGACCTGCAGCAAAGTAATGAATGTCCATTTCACGAGCAGTATAAGTGGTGCGCTCTGAAATTTCTCCAGAGATAAATGCATCCAGCCCGTGCTGTACAGCAAGTTCAATGAAATCCTGCCCTCCACCAGTACACCAGCCGACTGTCTCAATCATCTTATCAGTATTCTCTGGAGCGATATGCAGAGGCTCTCTTTCAAGAACTTGGTTGATCTTACTCGCAAATTCAACACCAGACATCGGCTTTTTCAAGCGCCCAAACATAGCAACTGACTGAGGGTGCCCTTCAAGCCCACCTTCTACTTCGATTTCAAGTAAGCGAGCTAATTCAGCGTTGTTGCCTAGCTCTGGATGAATATCTAGAGGAAGGTGATAACCATATAAGTTGATATCATTTTTGATCAGGCTACGAATTCGTTTACCTTTCATGCCACGAATTGGCTCAGGCTCACCTTTCCAAAAATAGCCATGATGAACAAGCAATGCGTCTGCATTAAGCTCAATCGCTTTATCGATTAAGGCTTGAGAGGCGGTTACGCCAGTGATAACACGCTTTACCGCTGATTTCCCTTCTACCTGTAACCCATTTGGCGCGTAATCTTTAATTAACTGCGGTGACAGTTTGTCATTAAGAATCTGTTCTAGCTTTAAGTTATTCATTATTACTTCCAATTTCTAGCGCATGTAAACCTAAATAACCTCTCGATGGAATCAGACGAAAGAGTGCAACCTAGTTGATACAACAACGTTTTTGACATCTGGCACCTTGATATCATTTAGGTCTTTAAAGTGTATCTCGAACCCTAATATCGATGCTAGCCACCCTACCCTCAAAAGCAAATTTAGTTACAATAACAAAGCTTGTCGCCTCACCATAAATTTAGGGATACGGATGAACCAACTGCAACGCTTTTACCAATGGATCGCCACTTCACCTCCGCTTTTCAAGTTACGCCCTCCGTTTGCAACCTTAGAAGATGTCTCGGTCAAACCTTTGAATAGCTCAGAACAATACAATGGTAATCCGAGACTGGGTTTTTTATATCAGCACCTATGCACTGCGGCTCTTTCTAATTCAGAACGATATCAGATTATTGCCGAAGAAATTCAGTTGAACGACGCGGAAGGTAAGACCATTGGTGCTGTCGATTTGGTGTTGAGGAATACAGAATCAAATCAGATAGAACATTGGGAAGTGGCGATTAAGTTTTATCTTCTTTACAACGGCATTTGGTATGGCCCGAATGCTCACGACCAGTTACATGCAAAATTGGATAGAATGCTCACGCATCAGCTGAAAATGAGCGATCGCCCGGAATTTCAAAAAATAATTCCTTTAAACGACTCTCCAGAAGAGCGCCTAATGATGCAAGGACGACTCTATATTAATCCGTTTACTCCAGAGCCAACTCCTAAGGAGTGCTTGGGTTATGAATTAAATCCAAGTCAGATTAGTGGTTACTGGTGCTATCAACGTCAATGGGATTTAATTGGTAAACCCCTTTATCATTTACATAAACCATGCTGGGCGACCGGTACAGACGATTTCTCTCAACCTATTGAAAAGCCTTTAGATCGATTCATACACGCACAAACGGAAGACGGTCAATTCTGGTTTGTGGTACCAGATTCATGGCCCGGAGATAAAGCGGTTCGGGGCACTTAAACATGAAAGGGTTGATGTTTTCACATCAACCCTTTGCTAGATACATTGACCATTGGATGTTTTACAAACCAGCGGCTGCAAACACTTGATTAACGATCTCTTGTGCTTCAGCTTCGATTTGTTTCAGATGTTCTTCACCTTTGAAGCTTTCACAGTAAATCTTGTAGATGTCCTCTGTGCCTGATGGACGAGCAGCGAACCAACCGTTAGCTGTCGTTACTTTAAGGCCACCAATCGCAGCACCATTGCCTGGTGCATGCGTTAGACGAGCAGTGATCTCATCACCTGCTAGAGTTTCAGCCGCAACCATTTCTGGTGACAACTTCTTCAATACGTCTTTTTGTGGGCCATTTGCTACAGCTTGAATACGGTTGTACTTCGACTCACCGTGCTTCGCCGCTAGCTCTTCATAGTAATCTTGTGGGTTCTTACCCGTTACCGCAGTGATCTCTGCTGCTAGAAGGCATAGCAAGATGCCATCTTTGTCTGTTGACCAAGGCGTGCCATCTTTACGAAGGAAAGACGCACCAGCACTTTCTTCGCCGCCGAAACCAAACTTACCAGTGTACAGACCGTCTACAAACCATTTGAAACCAACAGGCACTTCACATAGCTCACAACCTAGATCCGCAACAACACGGTCAATCAGCGCACTTGAAACTAGTGTTTTACCAACAGCGACATCTTTACCCCACGCGTCACGATGACGGTACAAGTAGTCAATACAAACGGCTAAGAAGTGGTTCGGGTTCATCAAACCTTTTGGCGTAACGATACCGTGACGGTCGTAGTCAGGATCGTTACCAAATGCTAAATCGTATTCGTCTTTCAGTGCCAATAGACCCGCCATTGCGTAAGGAGAAGAACAGTCCATACGCACAACGCCGTCTTTATCTAGCGACATGAATTGGAAAGAAGGATCGATCGATTCACTTACTAGCGTTAGGTCTAGGTTGTATGCCTGACCAATTTGACGCCAGTAATCGATACCGCTGCCACCCAATGGATCTACACCAATCTTCAGGTTCGCTTTTTGGATTGCTTCCATATCAATAACGTTCACCAGGTCATCGATGTATGGCTTCACCAAGTCCATCTCTACAAACAGATCCGATGCTTTTGCTTCTGCTAGTGGTAGGCGTTTAACACCTTGTAAACCTCCAGCAATCAATTCGTTCGCACGATCTTCGATAGCTTGAGTCAACTCAGCTTCTGCAGGACCACCATGTGTCGGATTGTATTTGATACCGCCGTCTTGTGGTGGGTTATGTGATGGGGTAATAACGATACCGTCTGCTTTTTCATCGTGTTTGATGTTGTAAGTCAGAATCGCGTGTGAAATACCCGGTGTTGGCGTGTAACCGTTGTCTTGTTGGACAATCACTTTCACACCGTTTGCAATCAGTACTTCAATCACACTTGAGAAAGCAGGCTCAGATAGCGCATGCGTGTCTTTACCCACAAACAACGGGCCAGTTGTGCCTTGCTCAGCACGAACTTCTGCTACCGCTTGAGCGATCGCTAAAATGTGGTTTTCGTTAAAAGTGTGCTTGTCTGCAGTACCGCGGTGGCCAGAAGTACCAAATTGAACTTTGTGTTCTGCGTTTGCCGCGTCTGGTTGAAGTAAGAAGTAGTTAGCAACGAGTGCTGGGATATTGTGAAGATCTTCCTGCTGCGCTTTTTGCCCAGCACGAGGGTGCATAGCCATGTTTGACATCCTTTCTTTCAATACAAATAAAATTAAAAAAGCCTCATAATATCCGCTCACTGCGACGCATTATGAGGCTTCTATCAGGTTTCTTAGATTGAACCTGTTACTTTTTCTATTAAGTCAGGTTGGAACCCCATGTGTGCCATCACTTGTTCAACCATCTGTCTTTTACGACTTGTATTGTTATTCGTGATAACCCAAAACGGTGTGCCAGGAATGGCTTTTGGCTTGGTCGTATTACCGTTTGCTAGCAAGGTTTCTTCATTATCTGCAAAGTACACGCGTTTGCGTCCTTTTACATTCGTAGCCTGGGCGAAACCTTCTGGATTCAATTTATGTAAGGTCGATAATACTAACATAAAGCGATCAATCGCTTTTTTTAGACCGGCAAACTCATCAGAAATAAGCAGCGAACGCATTTCTTTCACTACATCAACAGATTCCGTTTTACCCGCATCTTTACTTACTACAATCCCTTGTGGCTTCTCTACTACAGGCGCGGCTTTAGCTTCCTGCAACTGACCATCAAGGTTTAAAAGGCGTCGCAAAATATCCGAGGCGCTTTCACCGATATGCTTAGTTTGACTAGCTATATAACGGTATAGATCCTCATCAACCTCAATTGTTTTCATTCGCTTTTCACATTCTCAATGTTTAAACTCTGGGGGATTATAACGAGATCCACGCGGATACTCCACGTTAAACCCATCACGAATAAGATAAAATGTCAGCATTACTCAACTATAAGCAGGAAGGCCAAGGCCAAACAGTTGTTTTGATTCACGGATTGTTTGGTAGTTTAAGTAATCTGGGTCTACTCGCCCGCGATCTTATTAAAGATCACACGGTGATCAGTATTGATCTGAGAAATCACGGCCTCTCTTTCCACTCCGAAGTCCATAACTATACCGATATGGCAAAAGATGTGGCTCAGCTCCTTCAGCACTTAAACGTTGAGCCATCTATTGTTATTGGTCACTCCATGGGCGGAAAAGTCGCGATGGCTCTTGTGGACATTGCGCCAAATGTAGTCAAGCAGTTAGTCGTTCTCGACATGGCGCCTGTTGCCTACACTACGAACCGTCACGATAATGTTTTTAACGGCTTACATGCTGTTATTAATGAAAAACCAACAAATCGACAGCAAGCCATGGATATCCTAGCTCAACATATTGAACTCGATGGTGTAAGACAATTTCTCTCTAAATCACTGTACAAAAATGACGATAAGATGAATTGGCGGTTTAACGTACCGAGCCTTTTTGAGAATTATGACCAAATTATTGGCTGGCAAGAAATCACACCAACAGATATCCCAACTTTATTTATCAAAGGCGGCGACTCTGACTACTTAATGCCAGAACATCAGCCGGCAGTGAAGCGACAATTTAACCATGCTAAAGCACACATTATCGCTGGCACTGGTCACTGGTTACACGCCGAGAAACCGACAGAAGTAATGAGAGTCATTCGAAAATACATTTCGAGTTAACAAATTCGAAAAGCAACATTAGATTATTGAAATAACCCTTCTTGTAGTGCATTAACTTTACCGTTTAACAGTGGTATAGTGCGCCCAAGATTTTTCGGCATGAAGGGCTAAAATGCTTTACGACTATATGGATATGCTCGAGTCTATTGGACTCGATCTTCTTTTTGCTGCTATCTTTTTTTTCATCGGGATGGCGATAAAAGATGTGCTAAAGCAAGGCAATGTACCTGTTTTTGGTCGTCGTATTGTGTGGTTAGTCCTTTTCCTAGGCTGTGCTGGCTTTATTGCAAAAGGTGTAATTCAGCTAACTTGGGAAGGCTCAGGGTTAGGTTAAACCCTTAGTAGCATCGCCAATAACAAACAATGTAAAGGTATAGACTCTATGGCAAGTGTAGGTATCTTCTTCGGTAGCGACACAGGTAATACTGAAGCCGTTGCAAAGATGATTCAAAAGCAACTAGGTAAACATCTAGTTCACGTTCAAGACATCGCGAAAAGCAGCAAAGAAGACATTGATAACTTCGATCTTCTTCTTCTAGGTATCCCAACTTGGTACTACGGCGAAGCACAATGTGATTGGGATGACTTCTTCCCTGAACTTGAGCAAATCGACTTCTCTACTAAGCTAGTGGCTATCTTTGGCTGTGGCGACCAAGAAGACTACGCAGAATACTTCTGTGACGCGATGGGCACAGTCCGTGATATCGTTGAGTCTAAAGGCGGCACAATTCTTGGCCATACCTCGACAGAAGGCTACGAATTTGAAGCGTCTAAAGCACTTGTTGAAGGTGACGAAAGCCAATTCGTAGGTCTATGTATTGATGAAGACCGCCAACCAGAATTGACTGACGAGCGCGTTGAAAGCTGGGTTAAACAGATCTATGAAGAGATGTGTTTAGCTGAGCTAGAAGGCTAATCAAATTGAATGGTGCAAAGACCTCCACTTGGAGGTCTTTTTGTATGTATTGTCACACAGCATCGGTAAGTACTTCCTCTTCGCGATACTGAGGTTTCTTTCTTACATAAAGCTTGCGTTGAACCTCTGAAACCACATTCCCCTGTTTATCTTTTACATGAGTAATAAACTCAGGAAAACACTTTTCTCCATTCCGTGTCATTTGATAAATGTTTTCCAGCATCCCTTCAGTGACCTCAAATTCTGCAAACAAATCACTTTGCCCCGGCTTAATGAAGTTAATGCTTGCCTCTTTATCCCACACATAATATTCCTCTCGTAGAATCCCCATCAGCATCAACGAGTAAATAGGATCAGTTAAAGAGAAAATACTGCCGCCATATTGGGTGCGATTGGCATTTTTATTCCACCAGCGAAGCTTTAAACGTACCTTTACAGTACGGAAGTCTTGAGAAATATGTAAGATTTTAATACCCGCCCCCCAAAAAGGAGGCCAAATATTGAGTGCGAACTTTACAATTCCTGGTTTGTATATCTTCGCTAGTCGCCTATTCATCGCTATCCCTGCCCTCTCCAAGCTTAATGTTACACAATTGTAACTGGTCAGAGCTGTAATATAATGGACCTGTTTCTAATTTACAAAAAGATTCTATTAACCCTTTGAAGTTCGTGGTTTAATGTTCCGAACGCTTATCCTATAATGGTAGGAAGATTGAATTCTGTTAAATCGCTGCAGATGATCCAACGGGAAAGTATATGTCAGATAATAATCAGGCGCTGAAGGATGCGGGTTTAAAAGTAACCCTTCCGAGGCTAAAAATTCTAGAAGTACTTCAGCAGCCAGACTGCCAGCACATCAGTGCTGAAGATTTGTACAAAAAGTTGATTGATCTAGGTGAAGAAATTGGCCTAGCAACTGTTTACCGAGTTCTAAACCAGTTCGACGATGCTGGTATTGTAACTCGTCACCACTTTGAAGGTGGAAAGTCAGTCTTCGAATTATCGACTCAACATCACCACGACCACCTAGTGTGCCTAGATTGTGGTGAGGTAATTGAATTTTCTGACGATCTTATCGAAGAACGTCAAAAAGAGATTGCAGCTAAGTACAATGTCACACTAACAAACCACAGCTTATACTTGTACGGCAAGTGTAGCGATGGTGGTTGTAAAGACAATCCAGATGCACACAAACCGAAAAAATAAGGGTTTGTTAATTTAAAAAGTAAACGTCAGCACATGCTGGCGTTTTTTGTTTCTAGAAGTCAGTACCTTAGACGTCAGTACTTTGGTTACAGAACAAAGGCTACTAAACACCCATCTTTTTTATCCACAGTTTTGCACATCTATATAGCACTCTGTGGGATTAGGTATAAAAAATGCCAGCATTTGCTGGCATTTTCATCACTCTCAGCATTAATCGAGATTATTGATTCTCAATTTTTGCCCAGGTATCACGTAGACCAACCGTGCGGTTGAATACTAGATTATCTGCTGAAGAGTCTTTCGAGTCTGCACAGAAGTAACCCATACGTTCAAACTGGTAACCTTTTTCTGCTTCTGCAGAAGCTAGGCTAGGCTCGACAAAGCCATTGATCACTACTAATGATTCAGGGTTAATAGTAGAAGCAAAATCTTCCGCTGCGCCTGGGTTTGGCACCGTAAATAAACGATCGTACAGACGAATTTCCGCAGGAAGAGCTTTATCTGCTGACACCCAATGAATAACGCCTTTCACTTTACGACCATCTGCTGGGTTTTTACCTAGCGTATCTGCATCGTAAGAACAGAAAATCGTTGTGATGTTGCCTTCGGCATCTTTTTCAACGCGCTCAGCTTTGATCACGTAAGCACCACGTAAACGAACTTCTTTACCTAGCACTAAACGCTTGTACTTTTTGTTCGCTTCTTCACGGAAGTCTTCACGCTCAATCCACAGTTCACGCGTGAATGGCACTTCACGCACGCCCATTTCAGGTTTATTTGGGTGGTTGGCAACTGTCAAGTTTTCTACTGCGCCTGCTTCAAAGTTTTCGATAACAACTTTAACAGGATCCAGTACAGCCATTGCACGCGGAGCGTTCTCGTTTAGGTCATCACGAATACAAGATTCTAATGAACTAAACTCGATCATATTTTCTTGCTTCGTTACACCAATACGCTTACAAAACTCACGAATAGATGCAGGTGTGAAGCCACGACGACGCAGACCTGAGACAGTCGGCATACGTGGATCATCCCAACCATTAACCAGTTTTTCAGTAACTAGCTGGTTAAGCTTACGCTTAGACATCACTGTGTATTCAAGGTTTAAACGACTGAACTCGTATTGATGTGGACGGCTTTCGATCGTGATGTTGTCTAGAACCCAATCGTACAGACGACGGTTATCCATGAATTCAAGCGTACAAATAGAGTGCGTAATGCCTTCTAATGCATCAGAAATACAGTGCGTAAAGTCGTACATTGGGTAAATGCACCACTTATCACCAGTTTGGTGGTGCGTAGCAAAACGCACTCGGTATAAAACTGGATCGCGCATGACCATGAATGAAGAACCCATGTCGATTTTAGCACGAAGACACGCTTTACCTTCTTCAAATTCACCAGCGCGCATTTTTTCAAACAACGCCAAGTTCTCTTCAACAGAACGGTCACGGTATGGACTTGGTTTACCTGGCGCCTTTAGTGTGCCGCGGTATTCACGAATTTGCTCTGGACTTAGCTCATCTACGTACGCTAAGCCTTTGTTAATCAATTCAATTGCATATTCGTAAAGCTTATCGAAGTAGTTTGATGAGTAACATACTTCACCACTCCACTCAAAGCCCAACCAGTTTACATCTTTCTTGATAGACTCAACGTATTCGATGTCTTCTTTTTCAGGGTTTGTATCGTCGAAACGCAGATTACATTGACCCTGGTAGTCCTGAGCAATACCGAAGTTCAAACAGATAGACTTAGCATGACCGATATGCAGGTAGCCATTTGGCTCCGGCGGGAATCGAGTATGCACGCTAGTGTGTTTACCATCCGCTAGATCTTTATCAATGATCTGGCGAATAAAGTTTGATGGACGAGCATCAGCTTCACTCATCTATAGCACCTCAAAAATATTAGTATTGTCAGAGAAAACGGAACTCTGTATCCAAGTATGGTTTCACAGAGCACATTGTTCCTAATGATCCACAATTCTAAGCAATTAGACAACAAGAACTCGCTCTAAAACGACAATATTTATCGAGTTAACGTGAAAGCAAAGCAGATTCAAAGGGCCTAAACGAAAAAAGGCCTCCTGCGGAGGCCTTTTGCGATGTTGTAGTATCAATTGTTTGCAATACCAATAACAAACAATCGCACCACTATTAAACAGTTAAGCTGGTAACTGAACACCACTTAAGTCTTCATCTTTAGATACATTCTTCATCTCACCAGCAACAATCTCTGCTAGTGGACCAAGGATAACTTGTAGGTTGTTTGTACCTAGCTTCACAACTCCCATAGCTCCAAGATCTTTCAGAGTTTTCTCATTGATAACGCTCATATCTTTCACAGAAAGGCGCAAACGAGTAATACAGGCATCGATAGAACTTAGGTTGTCATGACCGCCAAGTGCTTTCAAGTACTGACGAGCAAGCTCTGAAGAATTGCTTGATCCAGCCACGTTAGATGAAGCTTCTTCATCATCTTCACGTCCCGGTGTTTTAAGGCCAAACTTAACAATCACGGTACGGAACACGAAGTAGTAAACCGCAAAGAAACCAAGACCTTGTACAATGAGCATGTACCAATTTACCGCTAGCGGGTTACGAGTCGACAATACTAAGTCGACTAAACCAGCAGAGAAACCGAAACCTGCAATCCACTGCATTGATGCCGCGATATAAACTGATAGACCAGTCAGCGCTGCGTGAAGAACGTACAGTCCTGGAGCAAGGAACATGAATGCAAATTCAAGTGGTTCTGTTACACCTGTAAAGAATGAAGCAAACGCAGCTGCAATCATGATAGATGCCACTTTCTCTTTATTCTTTGATTTCGCAGTATGGTACATCGCTAGAGCCGCACCTGGTAAACCAAACATCATGATTGGGAAGAAGCCCGCTTGGTACATCCCCGTAACACCTACCGTTGCCGTGCCTTCAGCTAATGATTTCGCACCGCCAAGGAAGTTTGGAATGTCATTAATACCAGCAACATCAAACCAGAACACTGAGTTTAGTGCATGGTGCAGACCAACAGGAATTAGAAGACGGTTGAAGAATGCGTAAACACCTGCACCTGCTTCACCCATACCTTGAATGCTTTCACCAAAACTGACCAGACCGCCGTAAACTGATGGCCAAACGTACATCAGGATGAACGCAATAACGATACCAGCAAAAGACGTTAGGATCGGTACAAGACGCTTGCCAGAGAAAAACGCCAGTGCTTTGTGCAGCTCTACGTGAGAAAAACGGTTGTACAACTCAGCAGAAACAATACCAACCAAGATACCGACGAACTGGTTATTGATTTTACCAAATGCAGCAGGTACTTCACTTGGGTCAATGCCTTGAATTTGTGATACTGCACCAGGGGCCAAAAGCGTTGTGACAACTAAGAAGCCCACGAAACCTGAAAGTGCAGCGGCGCCATCTTTGTCTTTAGACATTCCGTAAGCAACACCAACAGCGAACAATACTGACATATTGTCAATGATCGCTGCACCAGCTTTAATAAGAAATGCAGCAAGTGCACTGTTTGCGCCCCAGCCATTTGGGTCGATCCAGTAGCCAATACCCATGAGTATTGCTGCTGCAGGAAGTGTGGCAACCGGCACCATAAGCGCCTTACCCACCTTCTGGAAGTATCCGAGAATGTTCACCTTAAGTTCCCCCTATAGGATTAGATGTTATGTTGAATGACTTATTTCAGCCGTCCAATTTAGTCATCCTAAGTTTATGATATTAATTTTGCTCCGCAAATTAAAAGCTCACCGTTTGTGATCATAATCACCACAATTTGCCCTTTCGGAAGGTTTTTGCTAGCGAGATCATAAAACTTATTTTATTATACGAAAAAATGGCGTTTTAAAGATAATATTCTCGCACTTTATGCAAGGCAGAATCAGTGTTATTTTGGTATCTAGGCGGGTAAATCACTGTAACTTTGCTCTGAAAAAGAATCATAAAAAACCATACAATTATTACTTTTCAGTTAGTTACTATGACAATAACATCGATAAAACGCGACTTGCTGTATGTGACTCGTTATCTAATTCAGTGATACAAACTAAGTACCCATATGACTGAAGCAGTCTCTACTTAGATAACGATATAGAAATTGAATTCTCATCTATAAGGACTAGCTGACTATGTACGCGCTAAGTAACTGTAAAATTTATACCGGTAGTGATGTTCTTACCGATCATGCGGTCATCATCGAAAACGATCTTATTCAATCTATTGTGCCGGTTTCTGAGCTACCTCAAAGCATCGAACTAAAAGACCTTGCAGGCGCTAATCTAAGTCCAGGCTTTATCGATCTGCAGTTGAACGGTTGTGGCGGTGTAATGCTAAACGATGCAATTACCCCTGAAACCATGCAAATCATGCACCAGGCAAACCTCAAATCTGGCTGTACTAGCTTCCTGCCAACACTCATTACGTCATCTGATGAAGATATGCGAACTGCAATTGCCGCAGCTCGTGAGTACCACAACAAGTATCAAAATCAATCGCTTGGTTTACACCTCGAAGGTCCTTACCTTAACGTCGCGAAAAAAGGCATCCATAACGTCGATTTTATTCGCCCATCAGACGAAAGCATGATCGACCTTATCTGCGCAAACGCCGATATCGTAGCGAAAGTAACGCTAGCACCTGAGCATAACGACCCAGAGCATATTGCGCGATTAAAGGCTGCTGGCATCGTGGTTTCAATTGGCCACACAAATGCAACCTACGCCGAAGCACGTAAAAGCTTTGAAGCAGGCATTACTTTTGCCACACACCTCTTTAATGCAATGACACCAATGGTTGGTCGTGAACCAGGAGTTGTTGGTGCAATTTACGATACTCCTGACGTATACGCTGGCATTATTGCTGATGGTTTTCACGTCGACTACGCAAACATCCGAATTGCTCATAAAATCAAAGGTGAAAAGCTTGTTTTGGTGACGGATGCCACAGCTCCAGCAGGTGCTAACATTGATCACTTTATTTTTGTCGGTAAGAAAGTATATTACCGAGATGGTAAGTGTGTTGATGAAAATGGCACGCTAGGCGGCTCAGCTTTGACAATGATTGAAGCAGTTCAGAATTCAGTTGAGCACGCGGGGATCGCTTTAGACGAAGCTCTACGAATGGCCACGTTATACCCAGCAACAGCAATTGGTGTTGAGGATCGCCTTGGCCGAGTTCGAAAAGGGATGGTTGCAAACCTGACTATTTTCGATCGTGACTTTAAAGTAAAAGCGACGGTTGTTAACGGACAATACGAGCAAAATTAAGCATGAATGGCGGACAGATTGGTAATGTAGATTTAGTAAAACAGCTTAACAGCGCTGCGGTATATAGGCTGATTGATCAGCAAGGTCCTATCTCCCGTATTCAAGTCGCGGACGTGAGTCAACTCGCGCCTGCTAGTGTTACCAAAATAACCCGCCAACTTTTAGAGCGCGGCCTTATTAAGGAGGTCGCCCAACAAGCTTCAACTGGTGGTCGTCGTGCGATCTCTTTGACTACTGAAGTCAAACCTTTTCATTCGATTGCCGTTCGCTTAGGTCGAGATTACGTACAGTTCAGTTTATACGATTTAGGTGGTACCGCGCTGGCAGAAGATCAGCATGAACTGCACTACACTAACCAAGCAGACTTAATCGCAGGGCTTATCGATTTATTAAAAGATTTCGTAAGCCGTTGCGAAGACAAAATTGATCAACTCATCGCTATCGGCATCACTTTACCGGGCCTTGTTAACCCAACAACTGGCGTGGTCGAATACATGCCTAATACCGATATCGATAATCTTGCTCTCGGTGAAATTGTTGGAGAGAAGTTTAATACAGCATGCTTTGTTGGCAACGACGTACGTGGCATGGCGTTGGCTGAGCATTACTTTGGAGCAAGCCAAGACTGCCAGGATTCTATTTTGGTTAGCGTCCATCGCGGTACTGGCGCAGGTATTATCGTTAACGGCCAGGTTTTTCTTGGTTTTAACCGCAACGTCGGTGAAATTGGTCATATCCAAATTGACCCGCTTGGTGAGCAATGCCAATGTGGAAACTTTGGCTGTTTAGAAACCGTAGCTGCAAACCCAGCGATTATTCAACGAGTGAAGCAACTGATTACTCAAGGATACGAATCAAGCTTAACCGACCTTGAAAACATCACAATTGAAGCGGTATGTCAGCACGCAATGAATGGTGATGAACTTGCGAAACAGAGTTTAGTGCGAGTGGGCAACCAGCTAGGTAAAGCGATTGCGATTACGGTTAACTTATTTAATCCACAGAAAATTGTAATTGCTGGCGATATTACTGCAGCACAAGATATTGTTTTCCCTGCAATTCAACGCAACGTAGAGAATCAATCTCTTAAAACTTTCCATAACGACCTCCCTATCGTGGCTTCTCACATTGATAAGCAGCCAACGATGGGCGCATTTGCGATGATTAAACGCGCTATGCTGAACGGAGTTTTGTTACAAAAGTTACTGGAAGACTAAGTTTATACAACCAATTGAGTTACAATCTCGGGCTGTGTTTTCACAGCCCGTTTTTGTATATCAGGAATACAGCTTAACAGTATGGAAATTATTCTAATTACAGCCGCTTTTTTAGCTGGTTTTATTGCGCTTAAATGCAGCCTCCCTCCCCTCGTTGGTTTTCTACTAGCTGGATTTGGCTTGCATGCATTTGGTTACCAAAGCAATGACGTTATCGTCACTCTCGCAGATCTTGGTGTTACTCTTCTTCTGTTTACTATTGGACTCAAACTCGATGTAAAAACCCTGCTGTCCAAAGAAATATGGGGAGGGGCAACCGCCCACAACATACTCTCTACCGCTTTTTTTGCCCTAGCGTTATCCGGCTTAAAACTACTGGGCTTGACTTCGCTAGCCAGTATGGAGGGCAGCCAAATCCTGCTTTTAGCTTTTGCACTATCGTTCTCTAGTACCGTTTTTGCCGTAAAAGCATTGCAAGAAAAAGGCGAAATGAACGCGACCTACGGCACACTCGCGATCGGTATCTTGGTTATGCAAGATATTTTTGCCGTAGTATTCCTGACTGCTTCAACCGGAAAAGTCCCAGAATGGTATGCCATCGGTTTGTTCGCACTGCCTTTCCTTCGTCCTCTATTCTATAAGCTGCTCGATAAAGTTGGCCACGGCGAAATGCTGGTGCTATTCGGTATTTTCTTCGCGCTTGTTGTCGGTGCTGGGCTATTCGAGTTGGTCGGGATGAAACCAGACTTGGGCGCGCTAATTTTAGGCATGCTACTCGCAGGTCACCCAAAAGCCTCAGAACTATCCAAGTCATTATTCAATATGAAGGAGCTCTTTTTAGTCTGCTTCTTTTTGAACATTGGTTTATCCGCCTCATTGAGCGTGAATGGCGTCGTTCTCGCCCTGCTATTTATCTTACTGCTACCAATCAAAGGACTCTTGTACTTCGTCACTATTAATCATTTTAAGTTTCGAGTACGTACCTCTTTGCTCGCCTCTTTATCACTATTTAACTACAGTGAGTTTGGTCTTATTGTTGCTGGGTTGGCCTATAAAATGGGCTGGATGCCAAGTGATATGCTTGCTGCGATTGCGGTTGCGGTGTCGGTATCCTTTGTAATTTCCGCGCCACTTAACCGCCTTAGCCATAAAATTTATCGACATTCAGGTAAGTGGCTGCAAGAGACAGCGGTAGAAAAGCTCAATCAACGCGACCAACTCATCAACCCAGGTCATGCCCAAGTATTGATCTTAGGTATGGGGCGTATTGGGACGGGCGCTTATGATGAGCTACGCTCACGCTATGGCAAAATTTCATTGGGTATAGAAATTCGTGAAGACGCTGCACATCATCATCGTTCAGAAGGAAGAAATGTGATTTCTGGTGATGCCACCGACCCGGATTTCTGGGAGCGAATTTTAGATACAGGTCATGTAAAACTGGTTCTGCTTGCAATGCCACATCATCAAGGTAACCAAACAGCACTTGAGCAGCTTAAACGCAGAAAATATAAGGGGCAAATTGCCGCTATAGCCGAATACCCAGATCAATTGGAAGGCTTACTTGAAAATGGCGTTGACGCAGCATTCAATATTTATAGTGAAGCTGGTAGCGGTTTTGCTCGACACGTCTGTAAACAACTTCAACCTAAATTCACACCAATTAAATAAGCAACAGCACTGATATTTTTCGGAAGGCTTTCTATTGATAGGAAGCCTTTTTTGTATAGTTTTTATACCAAACCTTGATCTCATTCACCAAAACAACGGTTTAGTTAAATATTTTCCATACAACAAGGCCTTTTATCATTTTTTTAATCACAAAACGTTGCTTTTTTTATTAGTAATGGCAAATTTAAACCATACCGATTAGAAATTGTTTAGTTTAGTAAGGATGTAGTATGTGTTCAGTATTTGGCATTTTAGACATTAAAAGCGATGCAGCCGCATTGCGCCCTATCGCATTAGAGATGTCGAAAAAACTTCGTCACCGTGGCCCAGACTGGTCTGGGATTTACTCTTCAGAGCGTGCTATTTTAGCGCACGAGCGCTTGGCGATTGTTGGTCTAAATAGTGGTGCACAGCCGCTATACAGCCCTGATAAGAAGCTCATCCTTGCCGTCAATGGTGAAATCTACAACCATAAAGAAATTCGTGCTCGTTACGAAGGAAAGTACGAATTTCAAACCGATTCAGACTGTGAAGTCATTCTTGCACTTTACCAAGATATGGGTGCAGATCTCCTTGAAGAACTAAACGGTATTTTCGCTTTTGTGCTCTACGACGAAGAAAAAGATGAGTATTTAGTCGGCCGTGACCATATTGGTATTATCCCTCTTTATCAAGGTCACGATGAGCATGGTAACTACTATGTGGCATCAGAGATGAAGGCTCTTGTTCCAGTATGTAAAACAGTAAGTGAATTCCCTCCTGGTAGCTACTACAGCTCTAAAGATACTCAGCCAACACGTTACTATGTTCGTGACTGGAACGAGTACGCAGCAGTACAAGGTAACAGCACTAGCAAAGAAGAATTGACGGAAGCGCTAGAAGCTGCTGTTAAACGCCAACTAATGACTGACGTGCCTTACGGTGTACTTCTTTCAGGCGGTCTAGATTCTTCTATTACATCTGCGGTAGCAAAACGCTTTGCAGCGATGCGTATTGAAGATGATGAAAAGTCTGAAGCTTGGTGGCCTCAACTGCACTCTTTTGCTGTTGGCCTAGAAGGCGCGCCTGACCTGAAAGCAGCTCGCGAAGTTGCCGACCAAATTGGTACCGTTCACCACGAAATGACGTACACGATTCAAGAAGGTTTGGACGCGATTCGTGACGTGATTTACCACATTGAAACGTATGACGTGACGACTATCCGCGCATCAACACCTATGTTCTTAATGGGTCGTAAGATCAAAGCGATGGGTATCAAGATGGTATTGTCTGGTGAGGGCGCTGACGAAATCTTTGGTGGCTACCTTTACTTCCACAAGGCGCCAAACGCGAAAGAGTTCCACGAGGAGACAGTGCGTAAACTGCTTGCTCTGAACATGTTCGACTGTGCTCGTGCTAACAAGTCGCTGGCAGCATGGGGAGTTGAAGGACGCGTACCTTTCCTAGATAAAGAGTTCATAGATGTAGCAATGCGCTTGAACCCAGCAGACAAGATGTGTGGCAACGGTAAAATGGAGAAACACATCCTTCGTGAGTGCTTCGAGCACTACCTGCCAGAATCGATCGCATGGCGTCAAAAAGAGCAATTCTCTGATGGCGTTGGCTACAGCTGGATCGATACGCTGAAAGAAGTAGCGGAACAGAAAGTGACAGACCAGCAGATGGAAACAGCTCAATATCGATTCCCATACAACACGCCAACGACAAAAGAAGGCTACGTGTACCGTGAAATATTTGAAGAGTTATTCCCACTTCCATCAGCAGCAGAGTGTGTACCAGGAGGCCCTTCAGTAGCGTGTTCTTCAGCGAAGGCGATTGAATGGGATGAATCGTTCCAAAACTGTGTTGACCCATCAGGTCGTGCAGTACAGACCGTTCACAACGACTCATACTAATTCTCTACGATAAAGATAAGGGTCGGTTCGTCCAACCCTTTTAAAACAGACAGAAAATTAGATACGATCAAAAAGAGGTGCTTTTGCACCTCTTTTTATGTTTGATGGAATTAGGCTATTTTAAATCTAAATCACTATTGTCTATGCTGACAGGCACACGCTTGGTGATCATCTGAACTAGCATAATTGAGCGTTTCTCACCATCTTGTTCTTGGAAGATGGCATCTATGCCCGCAAATTGACCGCTTTTAACTCTAATTTGATCGCCTGGTTTTGGCATGCATTCAGAAACGGTATTGTCATTACAACACTTTTCTAGCTGCATCAATTCGAAGACCAAGTCACCTTGAACTTCTTTCGGTTGAGCACCAAAACGCACAAAGTCAACAACACCTCGAGTAGAGCGGACTGAGGTGAAGTTTGGCCCTTGCTCATAATCAAAGTAAGCGAATACGTAACAAGGAAACAGCGGTTCCTCGACTTTTTGTCTTTTACCGCGCAAAATCTTCTCAACTTCTACAGTTGGATAAAAGCACTCTACACCTTGGTTTTCAAGGTGTTGTTTCGCCCTAACCTGCTCCCCACGTTTACAATAAAGTAGATACCAACGTTTCATCTTTTTACTAGCCAATTCTATTTTGTTTTTATCCTAGCATTAAGCCAAAGTTGAGTCATTGATATTCAGTTTATCTATAAAAGTATGATTATACATCGCTCGCATTAACGAAATTTTTCAGCAACTTACGATAAAGAAGTCCATAGGCAAAAATGGAAATTAAGTTTGTAACACAACCAATACACCATCATATAATCTGCAAATCCAACCAAAAACAGCCACTTAACAAAAAAAATAGTTGAATGGCAAAATTTTATTATTTGTCACTCGTTGAATTGCATTGTATACGTAGAAGTCGTTAAAAAATGTAATAACTATTATTAGAAGAGCTTATGTCAAACCAACATCAATATTTTGGTCATCCACGTGGCCTGTTCTTATTGTTCGGTACTGAACTGTGGGAACGCTTTTCTTACTACGCAATGCGTGCCATTCTCGTGCTTTACCTTACTGATACAACAATGAATGGCGGCCTTGGCTGGTCAACCAAAGACGCATTAGACCTATACGGCATATACACAGGGCTTGTGTATATCACGCCTCTTATCGGTGGTTACCTAGCAGATAACTATTTAGGTCAACGTCGCTCAATTTTGCTTGGTGGCGCGTTAATGGCCATCGGCCAGTTTACTCTTGCACTTCCTGCTGATGCTTTAGGTATTGGTTCGCTACACAGTTTCTATTTAGGTCTTGGCCTACTTATCACTGGTAACGGTCTCTTTAAGCCAAATATCTCAACCATGGTTGGCGACCTTTATCAAGAAGGTGACAACCGTCGTGACGGCGCATTCACTATCTTTTATATGGGTATCAACTTAGGTGCATTACTTGCCGGCGTCGTTTCTGGCTCTGTGACAACCTCTTACGGTTGGAAAGCTGGCTTTGTTGCCGCTGGTGTGGGTATGCTGGTTAGCCTAGTGATGCAAATGGTACTGGCTCAATCATGGCTTGGTGATATTGGTCGCGAACCAGCGGCGAAACGAGATCTAAACAACAAAAACGCCACCACGAAGCAGCCACTCACCAAAGAAGAAGTGAATCGACTAAAAGTAATTCTGGTCATGAGCTTATTCACTATTGTCTTCTGGGCAGGCTTTGAACAAGCTGGTGGTCTGATGAACATCTACACTCAACAATATACTGATCGCATGATTGGTGGTTTCGAAGTTCCTGCTGCGTGGTTCCAATCACTAAACCCATTTTTCATTATTACTCTAGCGCCAGTTCTGGCTGTCCTTTGGGTAAAATTGGGTAAACGTGAACCTACTTCGCCAGTGAAATTTGCGATGGCACTATTTTTCTTGGCGATTGGTTTCCTTTGTATGGTTGGCGCAGTGCTAGAACAAGGTGGAGATACAACAGTAAAAACATCGATGTTATGGTTGGTCGGCGCTTTCTTCTTCCACACATTAGGCGAGCTGTGTTTATCACCAATTGGTCTTTCATTGGTGACTAAATTAGCACCGCTTCGCTTAGCTTCACTTATGATGGGTGCATGGTTTGGCTGTAATGCGATTGCTAACTATGTTGCGGGCTATGTGGGTTCTCACGTAGGCGAGTTAGGCGCTATGGCTATCTTTAGTGGTATTGCGGTCAGCGCAACCGTAAGTGGCGTAATTTTGCTCCTATTCTCTAATACACTCGTTCGCTGGATGCATGGCGCTGAAAATACGCACAGCACGGCAGAGCAAGTAGAAGAGCAGCAAGTACAAGTTGCTTGATCGCTCAACTAAACGTAGAAAGGGTCGCTATTGCGACCCTTTTTTGTATCTAAAGTTTAGATTGAACTAACTCAACCATCATCTCGATATGAAGTTCACTATCGTTCAAACAAGGGATGTAGGTAAAGTTTTCACCACCTGCTTCAAGGAAAATCTCTTTACACTCTTCCGAGATCTCTTCCAACGTCTCTAAACAATCTGACGAAAATGCGGGGGTCACAACATTAATATTTTTCACACCCTTTGCAGGAAGTGCCTCTAGGGTCTTATCGGTATAAGGTTGAAGCCACTCTTCTCTCCCAAATCGGGACTGATACGTCATGCCAATTTGTTGGTCGCTTAAACCTAACGCTTCCCCAAGCAAGCGAGTCGTCTCTTCACAATGCTGTGGGTAAACATCACCATTGTCAGCATAGCGTTTTGGAATACCATGATAAGAACACAGCAGGTAATCTCCCTGACCATTCTTTTGCCAATGTTCACGAACTGAATGCGCTAACGCTTCAATATATTTCGGGTGATTGTAATAATCACGAATAAAGCTAAAGCCTGGCATCACCGGCAGGTTTTTAAATGCTTTAGTGATTCCGTCAGAAACCGCTGCCGTTGTTGTGCCCGAGTATTGCGGATACAAAGGTAAAACAATGACTTCATCAACGCCTTGCGCCAATAGGGCTTCAAAGCCTGATTGCAAACTTGGGTTACCATACGTCATACCAAGCTCTACAGGTATATCAAGCTTTTGTGCTAACTTTTCCGTTTGGCGTTTAGAGTACACCATCAACGGCGAGCCCTCTTCCATCCATACTGATTGATAGAGTTTGGCAACTTTAGGAGCTCGGATAGGAAGGATAACGCCGTGCAATAGTGGACACCAAAGCCATCGAGTCATGTCTACCACTCGGTGATCATGAAGAAACTGACTTAAAAAGCGCTTTACGGCAGGAGCGGTTGGTGCGTCAGGAGTTCCCAGGTTAACTAGGAGTACACCCTGTTTATTATTCTCTTTCATAACATCCTATTCATGGTAAACGGCTTGGTTCATATATTTAAGTAACCTCGAAGTAACGAATAGCCGAGATGAAGTTAATTAGATATATGTTTACGAGTAAACTAAAAAAAGCGACCACTTGGGCCGCTTTCAATATATCAAAATATTAAATTTTTGACTTCAGCAAATTAAGATAGTGCTTTCTCGATATCCGCACTAACTTCAGCTACTTGCTTAGTACCATCAAACTTAAGGTACTTAGTCTTGCCTGCTTCAGCTTCTTTGCCGTAGTAGTTGATTAGCGGTGCAGTTTGCTCGTGGTAAACACCTAGACGAGCACGTACTGTTTCTTCTTTGTCGTCATCACGAACAACAAGATCTTCACCAGTTACATCATCTTTACCTTCCACTTTAGGCGGGTTGTAAACCACGTGGTAAGTACGACCAGAAGGAAGGTGAGCACGACGACCAGCCATACGCTCAACAATCACATCGTCTGCAACGTCAAATTCGATAACGTAGTCTACGTCTACGCCCATTTCTTTTAGGCCGTCAGCTTGAGGGATAGTACGTGGGAAACCATCTAGTAGGAAACCGTTTGCACAGTCTTCTTGAGCGATACGCTCTTTGATAAGACCAAGGATGATTTCATCAGAAACTAGCTGACCAGCGTCAATAACAGCTTTAGCTTGTTTACCAAGCTCTGTACCTGCTTTGATAGCAGCACGAAGCATATCACCAGTAGAGATTTGTGGAATACCGTATTTTTCCATGATGAAGTTTGCTTGTGTGCCTTTACCTGCACCTGGAGCACCTAGAAGAATGATGCGCATGATTTATCCTCTTTAATATTTAAGATTTATACCGAAGCTCACAATAGCTGACCTCTTAGACATCAAACCTGAGAAGCACCTGCAACGATAAGTTTCGGTATAACGTATATAGGCGAGCAAAAATACACGCCTTATTACTCACATTCAAGTCGCAGATTCTATCACAGGTTCTCTGAGCAAAGAGTGTATTAAGACTAAAGAATGTTAACAGTACCCTCTTTCACGCCCTATTGATTATTAACTCAGCACTTGAGATGCAAAATTTTGCGACAACAAACAAAAAGCTCGCTAAATGCGAGCTTTTTGATTTGCAGAGGTTATTACACCTTAGTCAAAAGTTGATTAACGGCTCCTAAGAACTCTGTTGGATCCTCAATAGAGCCTCGCTCCGCGAGCATTGCTTGACCAAGCAGAACTTCAACCCAGCGACCAAACGCTTCTTCATCGGCTTCGTCAGCCATACGCTTAACCAATTCGTGCTCAGGGTTTAGCTCAAAGATGTATTTCACTTCCGGCACAGCTTGACCAGCTGCCGCAAGAAGCTTCGCCATTTGAGTGCCCATTTCGTAATCGTCCGTTACCACAACAGCAGGCGTAGATGCGAGTTTGAAGGTCGTACGAACTTCTTTCACACGATCGCCTAGGTAAGACTTCGTGCGCTCTACAACCGACTTGAACTCTTCTTCGGTTTCTTTTTGCTTCTCTTTTTCTGCTTCATCTTCAAACTGACTTAGATCAAGCCCAGCCTTAGTGATTGACTGGAACTGTTTACCATCAAACTCAGTTAAGTAGTTCATCAGCCACTCATCAATGCGGTCGTACATCAAGATAACTTCAATGCCTTTCGCTTTGAACTGTTCTAAGTGAGGGCTGTTTTTCGCAGCTGCATAGCTGTCTGCCGTCAAGTAGTAGATCTTATCTTGACCTTCTTTCATGCGCTCAACGTAAGACGCCAAGCCCACAGTTTGCTCAGAAGAGTCCACTTCAGTTGAAGCAAAGCGCAATAAACCTGCAACTTTCTCTTTGTTTGCAAAGTCCTCCGCAGGGCCCTCTTTCATCACAAGACCAAACTCTTTCCAGAATGATTGGTATTTCTCTTCGTCATTCTTGGCCATACGCTCGAGCATCGTTAGCACGCGCTTAGTACAAGCATTACGTAGAGACTGAGTCACTTTATTGTCTTGTAAGATCTCACGCGATACGTTTAGCGGTAAATCGTTTGAGTCTATTAAACCACGTACGAAGCGTAAGTATGACGGCATAAATTGCTCTGCATCGTCCATAATGAATACGCGCTGTACGTACAGTTTCAAGCCTGATTTGTGGTCGCGGTTCATCATATCCCAAGGTGCTTTCGATGGGATGTATAGTAAGCTCGTGTAGTCGTTTTTACCTTCTACACGGTTATGACTCCAGACCAATGGATCGGCAAAGTCATGTGATACGTGTTTGTAGAACTCTTGATACTCTTCTTCTGAAATATCAGATTTGTTACGCGTCCACAGTGCTTGGGCTTTGTTGATTTGCTCCCACTTCTTCTCATCTGTTTCCTTGCCTTCGTCATCACGAACGACAGTTTGGATTGAAACAGGAATGCCGATGTGATCAGAGTACTTACTGATAACGTCACGTAGACGCCACTCATTCAAAAACTCTTTACCCTCTTCACGCATATGAAGAATGATGTCGGTACCACGTGACTCTTTGGTAATGTTTTCGATGGTGTACTCACCTTCACCCGCTGAGTGCCATTGTACCGCTTCATCAGCGGCTAGACCCGCAGCGCGAGTGCGCACGGTAACGGCGTCAGCAACGATAAATGCCGAGTAGAAACCAACACCAAACTGACCAATAAGCTGAGAGTCTTTGCTCTGCTCTTCAGATAGCTTTGAGAAAAACTCAGCTGTACCAGATTTTGCGATTGTTCCTAAGTGCTCAATCACATCATCACGGCTCATACCGATACCGTTATCAGAAATGGTTAAGGTATTTGCGCTTTCATCAAACGACAGTTTCACGCAAAGGTCTGCATTACCTTCGTATAGATCTGGGTTAGATAACGCCTGAAAGCGCAGTTTGTCTGATGCATCTGATGCGTTAGAGATCAGCTCGCGCAAAAAGATCTCTTTATTTGAATAAAGAGAATGGATCATTAAATGCAGTAGTTGTTTTACTTCTGATTGAAAACCACGAGTTTCTTTATTTTGAGATACGGTTTCGCTCATGTGTGCTCCATAACATCTAAACTAATTGGCTTTTTCATAGGGACAAGTTTGTGACTTTCCCCTTGAAATCACCTTACCGAGATGTCATTTAACATGTGGCTGACAAATGTAAATTCAAGGTCAATATTGCTAAAAACGGTGTTTTTTTAGAAAATTTTAATTATCCTACCCGTCTAAAAGCATCTAAAATGTCGTGCGCACTCCAAGCGCCCCGGTAATTTTGTGACATAAATCACCATAATTACAACATCATCCATCTAAGAAGAACTAAATGACTAACATTGGCACCAAATTTCTACTTGCTCAAAGGTTCACCTTTGATCCAAATAGTAATTCGCTCGCTGACCAACAAAACGGCAACGACGTTGTACGATTAGGAAGCAACGAAAGCCGTATACTTCTGATGTTGGCAGAGAGACCAAACGAAGTTTTAACCCGTAACGAGCTTCACGAGTTTGTTTGGCGTGAGCAAGGTTTTGAGGTGGATGACTCAAGCCTGACTCAAGCGATTTCTACTCTGCGTAAGATGTTGAAGGATTCAACTAAATCTCCAGAGTTTGTTAAAACCGTTCCAAAACGAGGCTATCAACTCATTTGTACTGTTGAACGCCTAAGCCCACTTTCTTCAGACTCAAGCTCAATTGAAGTTGAAGAGCCAGCTTCTGATAACAATGACGCCTCTGCTAATGAGGTAGAAACGATCGTAGAGCCGTCTTTAGCGACGCCTTCTGACGCAATCGTTGAACCAGAAGCGCCAGTAGTACCTGAAAAAGCACCTGTGGCTTCTGCTGTGAATCCTTGGATTCCACGCGTTATTTTATTTTTGGCACTATTACTACCGATTTGCGTACTGCTGTTTACAAACCCAGCGGAATCTCAGTTCCGTCAGATTGGTGAGTATCAGAACGTACCAGTGATGACACCTGTAAATCACCCTCAAATCAACAACTGGTTGCCTTCAATAGAGCAATGCATTGAGCGCTACGTGAAGCACCATGCAGAAGACTCGTTGCCAGTGGAAGTGATTGCCACTGGTGGACAAAATAACCAGCTGATTCTGAACTATATTCATGACAGTAACCACTCTTACGAGAACGTAACACTGCGTATTTTCGCAGGTCAAAACGATCCAACAGACATCTGCAAATAAAGGAGGCCAATATGAAGATTAAATTAGCATCTGCGGTTTTGGCCGTATCCGTTCTTTTCAGCAGTTGGTTGTATTGGGGAAGTGACCTAAAAGTGGAGCAGCTCCTCACAGCAAACGAATGGCAGTCGACCATGGTGACAGTCATTACAGACAGCTTGCCTGACGATACTGTCGGCCCACTACGCCGAGTTAATGTTGAATCAAACGTGAAATATCTCCCTAATGGTGACTATATTCGCGTAGCAAATATAAAACTATTTGCTCAAGGTTCAACCGCAGAATCAACGATAAATATCTCGGAAAAAGGCCGCTGGGAAGTAAGTGACAACTATTTGTTGGTCTCGCCTTCGGAGTTTAAAGATATTTCATCTTCTCAATCAAAAGACTTTTCCGAAGCACAGCTACGTTTGATTACTCAAATTTTTAAGCTAGATGCGGAGCAAAGTCGTCGTATTGACGTCGTGAACGAAAAAACACTCTTGCTCACTAGCTTGAACCACGGTTCTTCGGTACTGTTTAAAAACTAATTTTGATTGGATGATAAGGGGGCAAGACGCCCCCTTTGTTTTGCTTATGGATTGGCTAGATACCACTACTCTCTTTTTCGGTTCACTAATCGCCAACACGCTGGCTTCACTTTCCGGTGGCGGAGCAGGCTTGCTTCAATTCCCTTTACTCATCTTTCTCGGCTTACCGTTCTCCGTTGCGCTAGGCACACATAAGGTGGCTTCGGTCGCTTTAGGCTTAGGCGCAGCAAGCACGCATTTAATATCAGGCACTATTAAATGGAAAATCGCGCTCTACCTTATCTTGTCCGGTAGTATTGGCGTGATTTTAGGGGCTAACTTAATTGTACAGATCCCTGATGGTATCGCGGAAAAGATGCTCGGTACGATGATCCTAGCGCTAGGTATCTACTCGCGATTTAAGACATCGCTAGGCCAAGCTGAAGTAATACGTAACCGTCATCCTATCGGTTGGGTTATTGGTGGAATTGGCTTACTGTTTATCGGCATCATTAACGGATCTCTTACCGCAGGTTCTGGTTTGCTCGTGACACTATTTTTGGTGCGCTGGTTTGGTTACGACTACAAACAAGCCGTTGCTTACACCATGATTTGTGTCGGCCTGTTTTGGAATGGCATTGGAGGCATTGCCGTCGTACAGGCAGGGGCGCCTATTCACTGGGCTTGGTTACCTGTTTTATTGTTAAGCTCTTTTCTAGGCGGCAGTTTAGGCGCATGGGCCGCGACTCGATACAGTAACAGAGTGATTAAAGTTGCATTCGAAATTCTCACGTTTGCCGTGGGCATCAAGTTGCTGGTTTAAAAAGATTAAAAGGAAAGTTTCATGGATAAAGCAATCATTGATATTTATTACTGCCGCCAGTGCAACTGGATGTTGCGTTCAACTTGGCTATCGCAAGAATTACTGCATACTTTTAGCGAAGAAGTAGAAACAATCAGCTTACACCCGGACACAGGTGGTCGCTTCGAAATTTTCTGTAATGGCCAGCAAATTTGGGAACGGAAAAAAGACAGCGGCTTTCCTGAAGCCAAGGTGCTAAAACAGCGCGTAAGAGACATTATCGACCCAGAACGCGATTTAGGACATTCAGACACAAAATAGGGAGCAATTCGCTCCCTATTTTTTACTTAGTAAAACCGTTAAATCATGGTTTGTGCTAATACTTCGCCTTCTGGCGTTTTTACCGTTAGCTTATTGCCTTCTAGAGTACCAAAGCTTCTCGGTAAGCCATTACGTGGGAATGTCATCGAGCCTGGGTTGAATATAATGGCTCCATCTTGCATCTCTGCGACGGGAACATGTGTATGACCGTGGGCGATGATATCACCTTCACGCAGTGGCGGCCGTTTTTCAGAGTTGTACAAGTGACCATGAGTCAAAAAGATTCTCTTGCCAGATTCAAGTAGCACCCATGAGTAATCCATCATCATTGGAAACTTCAATAGCATTTGGTCTACTTCACTATCACAGTTGCCACGTACAGAAATAATTTGATCACTGTATTGGTTCAATAAGTCTGCTACCTGTGGAGGGTTGTAGCCTTCCGGAATAGGGTTTCGCGGCCCATGGTTTAGCGTATCTCCTAGCAAAATCAGGTGGTGCGCACCAGAAGCCAAAAATAGATCAATGGTTTCTTTAGTTGCTGGCAAAGAGCCATGCAGGTCTGAGGCAAAAAATAGTTTCACGACATCGTCTCCTCAAAAAGTATGAGGTCATTCTACGGCATTTTTTTAGCAGCTCAACCTACGACGGTTTGAATACTACTGATAGCGCAATGATTCAATGACCATAGGCAAAACATAGAACCATGCTGCATACGCTGTTCCAACCAACACCAGTATCCAAAACACCATCGACATAAATTTTGATTTGGCTAGATGGTGCAGCGGATCGGGCTCTCCGCATCCTGGACATGCATGAGCGCGTTTTGAGATTTGTTTCTCACACACGGGGCAAGAGACTAAAGGCATGATACAGATTCCTCGACATTAGGCTTAGGGCGCAAAGAATAATGGTGAATTAACACATATGCAACCTAACATATATTAAATATTTTAGTTCTTTGTAACAGTCGCTGACTTGAGAAAAAATTCGTTGATTTTTCATTTATATCAACCTATTACACTTCTTCTCGCACCATACCATTGATGACAATATTGTTATAACTCACCATCCCAATGACCTCGCCACTTTCAATGACCGGCGCTCTGCTTATGCCAAATCGCTCAAACAAACGGGCACAATATTTTACGTTCATATCTGGTTCAACACACAAAGCGGGCTTGGTCATGATTTCATAAATATTTGTGCGCTGAGGAGAACGATTATTCGCCAGCACCTTTTTGGCGATATCATTCATCAACACGATGCCATATTCATCATTATCATCTCGCTTTTTCACCACCAGCGCTTTGACTTGGTATTTTTTCGCTAGCGTTATGCCTTCGTATACGGTCATCAGTCCATCAACCATTACATACGTTGCCGCCATAACATCTCGAACTCTAATTATCGTTTGATCACTCATAATTCATCCTCGACTACTTTGGTCAATGTCTCGACTTGATGCGCGACACCGACTGCATCTTCAATATCGATCTGAACAGCAATCCCCTGTCCCGACTCTCTGTCAAATTCACCAACCTCATTAATGGTCTCTAATATGTGTCGAGATAGATGTTCCTCGACCACAAACAGCAGCACATCTTTTTGCACTTCTAGCGTTAAACCAAAAAACGTTCGCTTTTGATTTAAACCTTGCCCGCGAGCATTGTTAATCACTGTTGCACCGGTCGCACCAGCATCGCGTGCAGCGTCCAACACCTTGTCTGTTTTGCTGTCTTCCACAAACGCAAGTATCAATTTAAAGCGCATTTTCTTCTTCCTCCGAGACGTTTTTATTCAGCCACTGGGTTATTTGCGCATAGCCCATCACAGATATCATAGGAAATAGACTGGCAAACGCGATCAAGCCAAAGCCATCAATCATTGGGTTTCTTCCAGGGACGGTCGAAGCAAGCCCTAACCCTAATGCAGTTACAAGTGGGACAGTGACGGTAGAAGTTGTTACGCCTCCAGAATCGTAGGCGAGTGGAACAATAAGCTTAGGAGCGTAAAACGTTTGAATCACAACGACGATGTAACCCACGATGATGTAATAATGAATGGGATCGCCCACGACAATCCGGTAACTCCCTAATGCAATACCAATTGCCACCCCAAACGCAACGGCTACGCGCAAGCCGTTAATACTGATACTGCCTCCAGAGACTTGGTTTGCTTTTATCGCTACAGCGATTAAAGAAGGCTCTGCAATCGTGGTACTAAAGCCTATAAAAAAGGCGAAGGTGTAAACCCAATAATAGTCGACCCACATTAAGGCTTTCCCTACCGATACTTTGAACTCTTGTAAAAACTCCGGCGCCGTTAATTGCACAGCCATCGTCTCCCCAAGTGGAAACAACGCCATTTCTAATCCAAGTAAAAAAAGAGCTAACCCGAAAATCACATAAACGAACCCAAGCAAAACTTTCTTAAGGTTGCTAACAGGACGCCTTAACACCGCTAACTGAAAACCAAAAATAATGCTGGCGATGGGAACGACGTCTCGAACGGTCGATAACAAAGTGTCTAGGAAATGATCAATTGAAATCATGTTACGACCATTCCGTAAACCATCACAAACATCATCGGTAACAGCGAGGCAAAAGCGATTAAACCAAAGCCATCCACCATAGGGTTACGCCCTTTAATAGAAGACGCTAAACCGACACCCAGTGCAGTGACCAAAGGTACTGTTATGGTGGACGTGGTTACACCTCCGGAATCGTAAGCAACGCCAATAATGGCTTCAGGTGCAAACCACGTCAGTATTACAACGCCGACGTAGCCGCCGATGATCATGTAATGAATTGGCCACCCTTTTAAGATGCGCAGAACGCCAATAACGATAGCGATCCCCACAGAAAGTGCCACCGTTACTCGTAGCCCTTGTCCATAATCCTGCATGGATTGCTCTGAGTTTGTGATCATCCCTCCTTCTGCCGCAACTTCTGATGCTTCTTCTGCTACGGCCGTTAATGCAGGCTCGGCGATCGTGGTGCCAAAGCCTAGACAAAACGCAAAAACTAACAACCAGAATACGCTGCCTTTTTTTGCAAAGGCTTGAGCCATACTCTCTCCGATAGGAAAAAGACCAAGTTCTAGGCCAAAGATAAAAAAGGTTAATCCTAAAACGACAAGCAACAAGCCAAAAAGAATGGAGACCAGGTTGGGCAGCGGCTCTTGCAAAACGACTAATTGAAAAAAAGTGATAACAATGATGATGGGTAATAAGTCACGAGCACTATTGAGGAGCGCTCGAAAAAGCGCAACAAATGCTTCCATGCCTATCCTCCTTGATTGTGCAAACTGATTACGCTCGTTCCAATGAGCGATAACTTCTAGTCTGGCATAGATTTCAC
The DNA here is from genome assembly GCF_033339295.1 of Vibrio sp. 704. Lineage (NCBI taxonomy): Bacteria > Pseudomonadati > Pseudomonadota > Gammaproteobacteria > Vibrionales > Vibrionaceae > Vibrio > Vibrio sp. 704. The sequence goes on from NZ_JAWOUH010000011.1 coordinate 136,854, forward strand.
TCTTCTACCGTGAATGCACTAGCGCCATCTATAACATTTAGTTACATATTTTCTAATATGTGAAGTTAATAGTATCTCTGCCAGCTTGTCACTATCCCAGAAATAATGGTGTTGAGATGATCAAGCTAAGCACAAAACGACTATAATGTTCTAATACGTGTACATTCAAAGAGATAACATGAAGATATTACTCACAGGTGGCACTGGGTTTATTGGCTCGGAGTTGCTCAAGCTGCTATCAACTCACCAAGTTATGCTACTTACACGCTCTCCAGAGCGAGCAAAACAACGCCTACAGCATGCTGATCTGGGTAATATCGAATACCTTGACTCGCTCGAATCGTTCGCCGATCTCAATCACGTTGATGCCGTCATTAATCTTGCAGGTGAGCCTATTGCGGATAAAAGGTGGACCAGCGAGCAAAAAGAAAAAATCTGCAAAAGTCGTTGGAAAATTACCGAGCAAATTGTTGAGCTGATCCACGCAAGTACCGAACCTCCCTCTGTTTTTATTAGTGGCTCGGCAGTTGGCTACTATGGTGATCAACAAGATCATCCGTTTGATGAGTGCTTACATGTTAATAGCGACGACTTTCCTCACGAGGTTTGTGCAAAGTGGGAGCAAATAGCTAAGCGCGCAGAGTCGGAACAAACACGGGTTTGTCTACTGAGAACTGGCGTGGTACTCGGCCTTAATGGTGGTGCGTTGGCAAAGATGCTATTACCTTACAAGCTTGGCGTAGGCGGCCCACTTGGGAACGGTAATCAGTACATGCCTTGGATTCACATCCTAGATATGGTCCGCGCCATCATGTACTTGCTTGAAACACCACATGCCCACGGTGCATTCAATATGTGCGCCCCCCACCCTGTGACTAATCGTATATTCAGCGGCACACTAGCTAAAACGCTAAAACGTCCGCATATCTTGTTCACGCCTAAATGGGCGATGGAACTCCTAATGGGAGAATCTTCCTGCTTGTTGTTTGATAGCATGAGAGCCAAACCCAAAAAACTCACCGAACTGGGCTTTAAATTTAGCTACTCCAGAATAGAGCCAGCACTCAAGCACTTGCTTCATGACCGGAGCTGATGAATGATGGCTCCAATCAATGTTTCTGAGTCTTAAATTAAATTATGAAAAAGTCGATTCTTATTACGGGTTGTTCAACCGGCATCGGTTACGTGTGCGCTCACGCCCTACAAAACAAGGGATTTAATGTCATTGCATCTTGTAGGAAAGAACAAGATGTCCAGCGCCTAATTAATGAAGGGCTAACCTGCATCAATCTAGACCTAAATAGCCCAGAAAGCATTTCTTCGGGCGTGAAGCAAGCGCTAGAGTTAGCAGAAGGTAAGCTTTACGCAGTGTTCAATAATGGTGCCTATGGTCAGCCCGGAGCACTGGAAGACTTACCCACCGAGGCTCTTCAAGATCAATTTCAGACCAACTTTTTTGGTTGGCACCAGTTGGTCAGAGAGGTGCTTCCTCATATGCGCCAGCAAGGCGAAGGACGCATCATACAAAACAGCTCTGTTCTTGGTTTTGCCGCAATGAAATACCGTGGTGCCTATAATGCATCAAAATTTGCCTTAGAAGGCTGGACAGATACGCTCAGGCTAGAGCTTGCGGATACGAATATCAAAGTGGCATTGATAGAACCAGGGCCGATCGAAACTCAATTTAGAAACAATGCATTACGAGCCTTTGAGAAGTGGGTTGATATTGAATCTAGCCCCCATCGTCATGCTTATGAAGGACAAAGAGAGCGACTCAACAACGACAAGTCTAATAATCGATTTGTTTTACCTGCAGAGTCTTGCATCGCACCAGTTCTTCATGCATTAACTAGCGTTTCACCGAAAATTCGTTATCGAATTACTACACCGACTAAATTATTCGCAGTCTTGAAAAGACTATTACCAACCCGTGCACTTGATAAAATTTTGCGACAGGCTGCATAAAAAAGTTTTGTCGAAATGTAATTTCATCGTAACAATGTGATGTCATTATGAACATGTAGGTTAAAAAAACCTCAACTAAACGAATCAATTTCTACGCAATTCAGCGGGGATTCTTTCGCCCAAAGTGATTGAGTTGCTTAGATTTGGTATCGCCACCCATTACGTTTTGTAGCAATGTTTATACTACTGCGAGGCAACAATGACATTAAATCGGCTTAACTGGCTTAGTGTGGGTGTAGTGTTGACCATGTTCATCCTATTTTGATACCGCACTAACAAATAGCATTAGAATTGCGCTGCTTCGGCAGCGTTTTCTTTTTATCTAACACCTGAGCAGCAATAACCTCACTCTGTTACCTCACGTTTTCTCAAAATAGAATGATTCATTATTGATGGTGAATGTCGCTTGAATTTCACCTAAATCAACTCCATATCTAATATCAACGACAAGACACAAGGCAAGGATACTCTGATGCAATCCCCATTTATCGTTGAGATAACAGAACAGAACTTTCGCGAAACGCTTGAAGGTTCAATGAACACGCCCGTTTTGATCCACTTTTGGGCCAACGCTCAGCCAGAAAGCGCACAGATACTCCCTGAGTTGCAATCTCTTGCTCAACAGTACAACGGTGCATTTACGCTTGCTCTACTAAATTGTGAAGATCAGCCCGCTTTAGCGTCTCAATTTGGCGTGCAAGTATTGCCAACTATCGCGCTGTTTATAAATGGTCAAGCCGTCGATGGTCTGGGAGGCCCCCAGCCAATTGATGCCATTGCTACCATGCTACAAAAGCATTTGCCAAGCCCAGATGAACAACTATTAAAACAAGTCAGTGAACTTCTTCAGCAAGGTGAGCATGCTCAGGCTTTGAGCATCATCCACACTTTGCCGCCAGAGCTGCAAGAGCGTGGTGATGTGAAACTCGCGATGGCTGATTGTTTGCTAGAAACCAAACAATTTGATATTGCCCAAGAACTACTGAACGCTATCCCTCTCGAGTATCAAGATAACTACTACAAGAGCCTAATAGCCAAGCTCGAGCTGCATTTGCAGGCTGCAGATAGCCCTGAGTTACAGCGACTAGAACAAGCATACGCAGCAGACATGGCAAACTACGAACTCGCTTGTGAATTGGCGGTACAATACAACCAAGTTGGTCGGGATGAAGAAGCGTTGGAACTGCTGTGGAATATTCTTAAAAAAGACTTGGGCGCCCAAGACGGTGAAGTGAAGAAGACTTTTATGGATATTCTCAGTGCGCTAGGTCAAGGTAACGCATTAGCAAGCAAATATCGTCGCCAGCTTTACTCAATTTTGTACTAAGCGTCGCATTCTTCTAGGAAGAAGACAACAAAGGCCGGGATTTCCGGCCTTTGTTTTTTGTTAGAAGTCGCTATACAACGTTGGTGCTACTGGCGGATACTCTATTGGTTGCCAACGATCATTAAAGGTGTACTTGGCATAAAGCATGAAATGGTTTGGTGTATAAAACTCAGAACGTTGTACATCGACTAACGCACCAAGATACCAACGTTTGCTGACTCGCTTTTCCACCGCCGCTTGCAACGACGTACCAAAACCACCACCTTTGTCTGACTCCGCTACTGTCGATAAGTATGGCGCGTCTTCCTTAGTCCAAGAGTTAGAGACGGATGCACTCAATTGATATGACCAAGAACTGTTGTATCGGCCATAAAAGTTGATAGGTAAAGACACCGAGAAGTAACTTTGCGGACTGTAGTAGCCACCGTGACCTAGCGTGTACTCACCCAGATTTTTGTCGTAATCAAGGTACATTAAGTTCGTACCTATACTTAAACGCTGGTCATCCGTTGCAATTAACTTGTAGTACGCTCCACCTAGCACGCCTAAACGAGTGTTGTCCTCAACCTTTTCACCAGTCAAAACATGATACTGCAAGCTACTCCAAAAACCGTAAGGGCCACCAATGTCCCAACTTGAGCTCAACTTCACACCAGTACGAGCAACTCCGCCCCATTTAGTCCCTTGAGGGTCAGTCGTGCCGCTAGGGACAGACATTCCAGCATAAGAAAGCGCGCTACTGGTCTCAGGGCGACGCGAAGCTTCTGCCGTCCAACCGAACTCACCCAGGTCCCCATTGATGCGCACACCCCCAACCCATGTGGTATGGTCGAAACCAATTGGTGTCGTGCCGATATCGACCAACCAATCTTCAGCCTGCCAGCCCACTCCAAATGCCATACCTGATGCGTCATTTTGGAACGAAGTGCTGTCAGAATCGGTGGTTTTTTCATAATAGTCCAACTGACCTGAATCGATAGAAACATAATCGGCTTTTAGCAACAGGTGCCCATCCCAGCTCTCTATCGGGATTCGGGCTTCTATGGGCACTTGATTCGAAGTATTACGGCCATCTCGTGCACTGTAATCCCAGCCAATCATGACATGCCCATCACTCCGATCATGCAGTTTATCGATGTCCGATTTGACGTTACGAGTCAACCAGTAGTCGTCAGCAGTATCATATAGCTCGCGTAAGCTTAGGGGTTCTTTTTTCGCCTCTTCAGGTTCACGATTTTTATCCATTCGGTCACGATTTAAGGCTTGATAGGCGCGTGTTTCAGCTAAGGCCCACTGTTGATTTATCATTGCTATAGACATGCTATTGCGAAACGCTAATGCATCAGCATCAGGCATCGCATCCAACAACTGATTTAGCGCATTAGCGTCATTCCGATAGCCTTGTTGATTAAACACCGCGACCACTGTCATCAACTGTGCCGCAGTTAAGCTATCGCGCTTTTTATTCAAAATGAGGTGCATGTCGTGATACGTCGCTTCATCTCCAGTCAAAGCACTGGCTTGCAACATGCCAATTTCTGCTTGAGTTTTAAATGGCTCAGGCTTTAAAGAAACTTGTTCATACAAATCCAACGCAAGCTTAGGCTGTTGATTAACCAGCATCAGATCCGCTTGACTCAACAGTCGACGGGTTTTGAGTTCATCAAGCTGTAATGCTTCCGAAGCACTTAAATCTTGTCTTGCGGAATTTAATGCTAAGTCCGCGTACCAACGATCAAAATCTTCAAAGTGATTCAAGCTTACCATCATGCTGCCGTAAGCCAGTTTGTCATCGGTTGACCAATCTTCTGAAAGCGAAATGTTTTGGAAAATCCTCTCAGCTTCCTTAACTTCATCAATGTCTAACCACGTACTCACTAGACGAGCGAGCGGTTGAATTTGACCTTGATAATCCGACTCTAGCGCACGTAATGTCGCCATTACTGATTCGGGAGAAGCTAAGTAACGCGTTTGAATGTCTCTCAACTGAGCATCAAGCTTCAAGCGGGTTAAATTGCGCTGCATTGCGTCTGTCATGTCATGTTGTGCGATACTCTCTAGCTCAGCGATGGCCTCATTCACGTTGAAGTCCTGCGCGAGATAAAGCGCGTAAGCAAATTTCATTTCAGGGTCATTACTAGATGTAGCCCAATCGGACATCAGCGTATCCGCGCGTACTTTGTCGCCCATTGAATGAACCACGTCAGCAATATCAAGCCTTAACCATGGGGAGGTTGGCTGTAGCGCAATCAATTCCTCTACGGACGCTTTCATCGTTGCCTGATCATTTTGAGCGATTGCGATCCGCAGACGAGTCAAAATAACTTCCGACTTGATGCTCGCTATTTTTTCAGCGACCACTTTCTGCTGTGGGGCTGAGTAACTGCGCGCGAGTGCTTCCGCGCCAGACCAATCTTGCTGCTGAATGCGAACATCTAAGCGACCACGCAATGCAGAGCTATTGCTGCTATCCAGTTGCAAAGCTTGTTTGAAAACCTTCTCTGCCGCGGCATAATTTTCTTGTACCAGATACAAAGAGCCTAATGATGAATAAGCATAAGGTTGGGATTTATCTACTTGAATCGCTTTTTGATAAGCGCTTTCTGCTTGCTTAAACTGGCCTTTTTCGACCAAGACATCACCTTGATCAAGATACGCCCAATATTGAGAAGTCTCGATTAGCGCTGCCCATTTTGAGGCCGAGTCAGGATTATGATCTAAGTGCTGAGCCTGTTTAAAGTATCCGAGCGCTTTTTGTTGCTGCCCTCTACGTAGATAAACCTTACCCATAGCACCAAGCAATTCAGGATCTCGCGGACGAGTCGTCAACGCATAACGCAGCTGAGCTTCTGCTTGGTCGGTTTTATCTTCCTCGAGCAACGCTAACCCTTTGAGCTTGGCGAGATAAGTGGGGTCTTTGCGTAGTTCCTTTTCCTTTTTCCAGCGATCTTTCGCGCTTTGATTCGCTCTTTGTATCTCCATGTCAGACGGGTAGTAGCTAGCTAAGATGGCATATTGCTGAACAACTTGATCTGAAATAGGCAATTGATCCAATGCACGCAACCACGACGTTGCCGCATTTGTTCCAACCGAAGGAGCAAGCGCTAACTTTTTATAGGTATCGAGAATCCATGGATCAGCAGGATTCTCTTTGCGAATGTGGTTGGCGAATGTGGTTGGCTAACGCGAGTTGAAAAGACGGAACACTAGGATAATTTGCATTTAAACGTTCCAGTCCCTGTTTTACCGAGCTCCAACTGCCTGGCAAATTACTTTGCAACTGTAGGAATTCCAGTTGTAACGCTGGTGATGGCATTCCATTTGGGAAAAGGGCTTTGTAAGCTTGAATCGCTTCATCGTAACGACCAGATTTTGCAAGCAACTGAGCGCGCTGATAATCCGCTCTTTTCTCTCCCTGAATAGCCATAATCGATGACAAGTTTTTCGCTTGAGTCGAATGAGGCGCCTGTCTGATTAAGCGCTCAAATACCGGTTTTGCTAATTCTGGCTGCTTACGTTTCAGATACATATTCGCTTGATAGAAAAGCCCCGTTGGATTGCTTTCTTCAATCGCGAACAGCCTCTCCAGAGTACTCTCGACAATATCATCTCGGCCAATCGCATCCGCCAGTTTTAGCTGCTCAACCAACCACTCAACCGAGTCAACTCGTGCTAATGATGTGGAAAATTGAACCAGCTCGATAGGCTTGTAGACCTGTGCGAGCTGCGACTTTGTCAGAGGTTTTGAGCTAAAGCTTTCTGCATGCACAGTGCCGACGCCACCAGCCGCCAAAGCAACCAGTGGAATCCACCATAACACGTATCCTGTTACTGACATCTCTCGCTCCATACAGGAAGCAATTCACCTTGCACACCAAAACGGTAACGTTCTTCATGCCAACCAAGCCCAAATAGACTTAATACGTTGTCGTAATAATGATCGTTTTTGTCCACCACAAGTTCATTTTGAGCACGACGAAACTGCGTCTCCAACAGCGCAGATTCACCAGAAGCCGCGAGTAACGGAAGAGCCGCAGCAGAAAAACCTGCGCTTCCTGCTTGGGTATATTTACCCGTTTCAGTATTTACTTCTCTCGCTGGCGCACCAAGGGCTTTGGTTGCCGCGACAAACGGCTGCATTTTTTGTACTAATACTGCTTTTTCTGAAACTTGGTCATTTAGCATACCCGCCCAAAGATAAGTGCGGATCGCGTTGTAACTGCCCATCGGCCCTGTAACCACATCTGAGCTATAACGACCATTTCTCAATACTGCCCAGTCTGGGCTAAAGCCAGCTGGCATCGTTTTCTCTAGCATGTGAACACTTGCCTTATACATTGAGTCCCAGTTGTATTGCGGGTACAGCGACTGCATACGAGCAATCAGTTGTAACGGAACATAACTCGGATTCACACGGTACTGGCCGTCGGCATCAAAGCCCGTTGGAGCTGGCAACAATACCGTTCCAACTCCCGCTATGTTGACGGTTTCTTCACGTAAAATACGACTCGCGATCAGATGTCCAAGGGTCTGATAGTAGTAGTTATTCCATAATCTCCCCGCCTCAACAAGGGAGTAAGCTATCCACAAATCAGAATCTGACGCTGGGTTAGAATCCAAGACTCCGAACTGACCATTTTCTTTTCTTCCCCACAACCAAGCAGGAAGCCTTGCCGTCAAATCCCCACCAGCCAAATGTGATTGAGTCCATTTTAAAACCTGATCGAAGGTTTTAGGGTCATTGGCAACCAAGGCAAAGAACAATGCGTAAGATTGGCCTTCCGAGGTTGTAATCATACGCTCGTCACTGCCATCAACGACTCGGCCTTGCTCCATGTATACCGACTTAAATGTTTCCCATTGTGGCCACTCGCAGGTGTTAGCCCACAAGTAAGGAGACACGAACAACATAAGGAACGAGATGAGTTTTTTCATTATTCCTCTTCCTCAGTTTTTTCTAAACGTCTAGACGCGACTTGACGTAATACGCGCCAAAGCACAATGGTTACGATCACCACTAGCAAGGCGGCAAAGCACGCAACGATGACTGGGTGATTAGAGAAGTGATACCAAACGAGCTGCCACACAGGAAGCTTACCGACATAGTAGTGCGAACCCACGTTGTAGCTTGCTACTTCGTTATTTCTCAACGTCACCACCGAGCCAAACATGTGCTCCACTTTACCGGAGTCAGCCAACGCGCGATCAACCGACGAAAAATCTGACGGGTGAGCCGCCATAATAGAAATGACGCTGCGTTTTTTCGTAAATGGCGATTCTGCACCATAAATAGCAGCAAAAGAGCCTTCTGCCTCGACAGAAACATAATCTGCGGCGGCTTGACGAGCATCACTTGGACTCATCCAGTTCATTCCGAGCTGCTTTTCATTTTTGCTTGGTAGGCGAATTTGTCTCTGACCCTCTTTAACCACTAAGTTAACTTGGTCAGGATTATTAGCGGCTTCTTCTAATGCATCCACAACACCAATCGTCAGGATATCTTTATTTTTTAGTTGCTCAGCATTCCATTTATCTGTCAAAAGCACCTGAATACCTGGGTACCCAGAGTCACGTCCCAATGACCCCATGACGTTTAAGAAGGTTTGCAACACTTCTTTTGGAGCACTCTCTGGAACAACAATAGCAGTTTCTGACAAATCAGCCATGCGAGTGTAAGGAAAACCGGATGTAGCAAAAGCGCGCATATTTGGCATTTCGATGTAGTGGGGGAAACCACTAAAATCAACCGTAGAGTCACCATCAATAACCGCGTATTGCTTACTTGGCTGCGTTACCTGGCACTGCCCATCGGTCACCGAAGCAAAGCCAAATTCGAACTCGATTCGGTTTTGACTACCCACCTTAAAAGCCGGAATGCGAACAAACGTATCACCACTTAGAATGCCATCATCTAACAAAGGAACACGTATACGGTTAGATTCTCCACCTTGACCTTTTGTGGTTAGGTTGAACGCCTCAATGAATTGGTCATTAATACTCAAAGTCAGACGAGAGCCGGAATGATCCGCAGCAGGCGGTGAATAACGATAGTTAAGATCCATCGGTATACCACGGCTTTGCCAAGTAAAGAGATCGGGTGGTAAACGCAAACTTACGTTGATTGGTGGAGGCGTTCGGCCTTCCACTTGCAGCATGCTTTTTTGTTCGACTAACTCAGACAATGCAACAGGACGAGCCGTACTCACCCAGTTTGGCGCATCGTACGGGACTCGTGGTTTGATTTGTTTGACTTCATTAATCTTCGCGATTGGTCCAGTAAGAAGTTGGTTTCCCAACGCCAAACCTTGCACCGCAATGTTAAGATCCTTACTGTCACGGCCTGTCACCAGAAGAAACTTCACGTACGGGTCTGTTGGATGAGTGATGACTTGAAGACGAGGGCCATCCGTGTCTGGAAAATCTCTCAGAAACTCAGGTTTGTTGTCATTGGTAACAAAGACAATGGCGTTGCGCTTAGGTAACGTGTCGACACTAAAAGGGAATTGAGCACCACGCCAACCCGCAAGAGCACCAAAGTAAGAGCTCAAGACACCGGCAGCCTTGACATCATCTAAATCGTATTTGCTACCCATCACGACAGGCAGATTTAACTGGCTGAAATCACGGACATCAAAAAAAGGAGCCGGTAACAAACTCAAGTCACTTTCCAGCACTGTCTTTTGAGCAAGCATCTCAATTCGACTACTTTGGCTAATCTCAGCCCAAATGCTCGAGTCATTGGGATTAGCACAGTCTTTCTGAGTATTCCCTATTAACTCAAAGCGAATTTGGTTGTAATTACTAAAGTAACGAGTGTCCAGCGGCATAGATAAGCTCAACTTTTTGCCTTGCTGGCCATCGACGATTGACGCTACTCCCATAAGTTCGTTGTTCAAATACACTTTGACGTGAGAAACCAAAGAGAGCAACGCTGGCGAAGGTGTGATATCAAAGTGCAACGTTGCTTTAGATACCACCTCATCGAGTCGCGAACCGAAACCAATATAAGCACTGGCCTCACTACCTTGGATAGCAATTGAACCACTGTAACCTAATTGACTAAATGGGATGACGCGCTTAAACACGGTCGAATCTTCAGCATCTTGCTGTGCCAAAGGCGTTGCTTGTTGCTGACTTACTTCTTGTGCCGCGAGACTGCACGACATACACATGAGAGTGATAGCCGTTGTCAACGCTGTTAGTTTTTTATTATTTAGCATGACTTGAGGTCCTGATTGGGACATAACGAGGTCTTAGTGACCAAATAAATTCGATACAAAATAAAAGTGCATTCACACTGACCTGAACAAACTTAGGACAATGTTGCAGCAAGCGTTTGTATCCATTAAAGCCGACTTGCAGTACAGCCTGCATACTCGATAGAGGTTTATCTGATTGATAACCTTGTTGCCATTTCGCCCATGTATCTGCACGTGCAAATGTACATTGGACGTATTGGATTCGTTGTTGATGAGACAATTCGTTGAGTTGTAAACCAAATATCCCCTTATGAGCATAGGCAACCGTCATAGGGAACACGAATTCTTGGCCACCTCGATTGAGGATCACTTCTAAGGTTTGACCGAGTAAGTAAGCACAGGTTGGTTCATCGACCCCGTCAATTTCTATGCGCACGCCCCCCAAAGAGAAATCCTTCATCTGCGCTTGTATTAAATGCCCAGAATTAAGCCTAACCGCGACAGGAATCGCCACCTCTACTCGGTGATCTTTTCGCACTTGTTTAGCTTCTACTGCAACCGCAACGGCAGCACCTAAAATCAACAGGTTGTACATCGTCCATACGAGATTCACGATAACTGTACCGATTTCATTTTGAGGCCCCCACCCCATTCGGTAAATCCCTACAGCGAAGCCCAAAATGTTGAGTGCAACCAAAACCAAATATGGTCGAGAGATCACCCAATCGTAGTGAGACTTTTCAACCAAACCGCCTTTTGCCGTTACGTTGAATGTCCCTTTATGGGGCGCAAACAAAGCCACCGTTGTTGGCCTTGCGATATACCAAGCAAGCACGGTTTCGTATACCTCACCCCAAAACGAATAACGGTAGTCACCCTGCATACGAGAGTTGGTCATGCTGGCGTGAATCATGTGGGGTAATACGTACAAAATGATCGCCAGCGCTGGTGCATAAATCACGTAGGAATGCAGCAACAAATAAGCCAAGGGTGCGATCAGGAATACAATCCTCGGGATACCAGATAGAAAGTGCAGCATGGCATTGACGTAACAAAGCCGTTGAGAGAGCTTAAGCCCCTTTCCAGTCAATGGATTATCTACCCTAAATATCTGCGCCATCCCGCGAGCCCAACGAATGCGTTGCCCAACATGTGCAGACAATGTTTCTGTCGCCAAACCAGCAGAAATCGGCTGCTTAAGATATGCAGAACGATAGCCTAAACGGTGCATGCGCAGAGACGTGTGCGCATCTTCCGTCACGGTTTCGACTGCAATACCACCGACTTCCTCTAAAGGCTCTCGACGTAAAATAGCGCACGAGCCACAGAAGAAAGTCGCATCCCATAAGTCGTTACCATCTTGAATCAGGCCGTAAAACAAGTTGCCTTCGTTTGGCACGTTACGAAAGTTCGATAAGTTACGCTCAAAAGGATCCGGTGAGAAAAAATGGTGCGGCGTCTGAATAAGCGCCAACTTTGGATCTTTCAGGAACATCCCCATTGTGAGCTGAAAAAATGCTCGTGTAGGAATATGGTCACAGTCAAAAATCGCAACAAACTCACCGCTGGTCTGCTTCAACGCATAGTTAATGTTACCGGCTTTCGCATGTTCATTCGTTGGGCGGCGGATGTAGTTCACCCCTACACTTTTGGCGAAATCTCGGAAGCTATCACGCTTGCCGTCATCCAGAATGTGGATGTTAAGTTTGTCTTTCGGCCAATCGACACCTAACGAGGCATAAACCGTCGCTTTCACAACATCGAGATCTTCGTTGTAAGTAGGGATCATCAAGTCAATGGTTGGCCAAGTTGACTGATCCGGTGGCATCGATACTGGTTTGCGATTCAATGGCCAGATATTTTGGAAATAGCCAAGCATCAGCACAATCCAAGAATACGTCTCAGCTAGAAGTAAAACGCCCCCTAGAAACAAAGCAACAGGATCGTCCCAGTTCAGGGTAGACGAATAACGCCACCACAAGTATCGACATGAGGCCGTAACCGACAAGATGATCAAAAGCATGGTAGGAAAACGACCCGGCATGCGACGGACCATCATCGCTAATGCCCAGAGTAACAGCACAAAGACAGTCTGAGCCTGATAACCAAATGGCACCGTAAAACAAAGCAAAGCGATTAACACCACGAAAAACAGCAAAGTGTAGTTCAACGCCATCGCGGACTTACTTGCTTTAATACGCTCTCGAACTTGTGGATCTTTGATGTTGTTCGCTGTCTGTTCTAACCAGCGGACGCCTTTTGCAACCACTTCAAATGGCAAGTAGAACGCATTGCGAATTTGCTCGGCTAAAGTCATCGCTAAGCTGCTGGTTTTTTTGGACCATGCTGTATTTACGTTTTGCCTGAAGCAAAGCAACCACACGCTTTGGATAATAAAACGTACAGGATCAAACCATCTTGGCGCAGCAAAATTAACGTTTGGATAGTAAACCAAAGGCAGTTTCCATGAGGGAACACCCGAAATAACCGGCTTTAAAAATACAAAACTCAATGAAAACCAAAAAGACAAAGCACACTCACCAACCCAGTTTGTTTTACAATTCCAGGCTTGCTCGTAAGCGTTCTTCTGCAGTCTGAATTGATCCACTACCCAACGTTGGAAAATCAGATTAAGACTTCGCATAAATTAGCTTTGGTCCTGAGCGCTTGATAACGCTGATACACACCAAAAAGCAAAAGACTGAAAATCTTTTGCGGCTTGGCTCGATGGCGAATAGTGTTGAACGGTCGTCAGGTTTGCCACACATTCAAGCAATGCCGTATCTCGATGAATCGAAACAGGAATCAAGGATTCGCTAAGTTCCTTTTTCAGCACCAACATGAAATCACGACCAATTTCGGTTTCTGGCTGATACTTATTCACCAAAAAACGTAATTTGTCAGAGCGAAGCAATCTCGATAGCTCTTCATGTTGTAGCCAAGATTGAAGAGTGAGATAACTCAGGGCGTCTGCCGTTACCACCACCACAATCATATCCATTGAGTCGACAAAAGATCGCACTTCAGGATCAGTAAGCTCTGCTAAGTCGGCGTGAAAAAGCAGCCACTGCTCACCACGGTTTTCGCTCACTTGCAACGTCATTTCACCTAGCATTGATAGATAGTGAGAACGCTCATTAAAAAACGCTTTTAACTGCTCAGAATTCAGATGGCCAAACGGTAAAAAAAGTGCACCTTGTGGGCTTTCATAACCAGCCTGGGTCCAAGGCTTATCTAAAAGAAGTTGTTTCGCCCAGCCTCCTTGCTCTTCCCTCGGCAAGCCAAGATGAGCTTGCAGTAAACTATTAGGCACCACCTCAATGGCCAGTACCTGTTTATTTATCTTAACTAACGCTTGTGCCAAATTCGCAGCGACGGTCGTTGAGCCACAGCCGCCTTTTAAACTAACAAATAGAAGGCGCTTCATATCGCTTCCGTTTCTGAATTTTTCTGCGTATTACGTACCAAAGATAGAACATTACGAGCACCGTTGGCTTTGAAGACTTGCCACTTATTTTTAACTTGTACGTAAGACTCGTTTTCTGTTGTTTCAATATACGTGTATTGAGTTAAGTTATAAGAAGAGTAGATCGAATTAATATCTTTTGCAGACTCAGTCATAGAATTTTTCACAATGTAACGGAGCTTAAACTGAGATAACAGCAATCCCGCCACTATCATTTTCAGTATAAATTCCATTGTTAAAAAATTGACGCATCGACCTATGCGTCTCATATTTATAGAACGATGATGAATGTGAATAAGTTTATTTATAGCCCATATAAATAACAAAGGCCTAAATAATATTTAACTTCAGAAAAAAGGATTACAATAATGAATTGTTACCATCCATTTAATACATATAAGAAATTTAAATATTTTAAATGAGAATCATAGACTTAGAGACTATTGATTTTAAACTCATAAACATCATGTGAAGCACATGCTATAACTATTTTAATTTCTGATCAATTTCGTTTAATATCTTAGCGTCATTTTCTTGTCACTAAGAAAATCAAAATTGTAACGATTAGCATACAACGGATTGTGAGCTTCACAAAACACATTAAGTTATTGATTTAAGGCTCTTTATGTCATCACTCTCTGAATCATCTGCTATTAAAAACGAACGAGAGATAAACTCTGTTTATGTAAACTTATTTACTCATAAACAGATGCTTATTGATTATTTGTTCAGTACACTACCGGAAAATGACAACACTTCACTTACAAGCTTTACAGACAAAGAAACTTTTTTGTCCACATTGAATGATGAAGCCTTAATGAAATTCAATGACTTATCTAAAACCTACCTTGAACAGTGTTTTTTTCTTAGTCATAAATTCACAAAAAAAACGCCCAAAGCTATAAATCTTGCTAAAGACATTCACCAAACGAACATAAAGAAGTTTTCTACATGTCTATTAGTTGTTCCAGACTCGCTACTATCATCAACTAATGATGATTTTATAAGTGTCTTTCTACAAAGCTTAAATGAGCTGGCAAATAATAAAAAAATCACTATTAGTGTTTGTATATATGGGCATCTGACGACTTCACTATTAAAGCCCATTCTTATTTCTCACAATAGACACATTGCAGGTTTGGCGACCATGACATCATTAGATGACGCTCGCTACTGCTATCTTGTGGATTTTTGGTCCAATAAACACGGTGTAATTACCCAACACGAATACATTCTCACTAAAACTAAAGATAAAACACTAAAAGCAACGTCTTACGAAACGCATCAATCTCATGTCATGCCAGAAGACAAATCGGATAGCGATAGAATCTATGTCAGCAGAAGAGCTTTCAGAGAAAGCGTGAAAGCCCCAAAAGGGATGCGTGTGGCAGAGAGCAATCAAGGACTCATAGCGATGCTAGACAACCCTCGCTCTTCAACGATTATTTTCAGCTGCGATAACCAAAGCGAAGTTCAACAGATCGCGTTAGATTGCTACCGTTTAAGGTCCGCATATGGCCGTCGACTAAAGATTATTGTCAGGGAGACCCAACAATGTCTGAGATATGCAGATGAAAAGTTCTTGCTTCGCGCGGGGGCAAACTTCATTTCTCACGCGCAAATCCCCCACATGCGCTTTATGACTCAGGTTGAAGCAATTCAAGGCCAAATGCTTACACGCCCAATTCCTGAAAGTTTAGAGGCGCTCTTAAAATATGACTTTGAGTTTGGTAGCAAAGGCTACTTACAAAACCAGGATTTTAGTCAACACTGTATTGACGTCATTTCCCACTCAACACACTCAAGTGTGAACTTTGCACTTATAAAGCTGAACTTATTGCCAGGTATGACTGCAGAGGAATGTTTACGTCTTTGTCATATTCGAAGAAATGGCGACGTTGTGACAGCCTGCAACAAAGCTCTATATGTCGTGTTCAGTGCTATTCGACAAAGCGATATTGATATTGCGCTAAACAATATATTTGAGTTTCCAGTGAGAGACCTATTTCACTCGACCCACACGTTTGATACCCAATTAGATATCGAAACAGAGTTAAAATTCATCGTTCAAGATGCCGCTGTCATATCCGACGACGTTTCAGCTCTGGCGACAGAGAGGAAAATATTCCATACCGCCACTAACTCCATTACTGATGTTCCTCCTTTGTTTGCTGTGAAAAAAACCATTGAGCTCAAGGAACGTTCATGAATATTAACGATTTTTTACTGACCGTGAGTATCAGTTCAGGTATTGGCCTACTCTTAGGATACTTTCTACGTGACCTAGTAAACGCTACCCGACGCTTTTACCACAAACACTTAAAACGCTCGCGCTATTTTGAGCTAGATACATCAGCCACTAACACCAAGAAGCTTAAGTAATGACATCGCATTCTCATGACTCTACCCCCCTCACTATAGGATTGGGCTGGTGGAACATTTACTTTATCGCAAAAACAGCGCTCTATTTTCAAGGAATCATCGATTTCCATCCAATGGAAAACTTTGCGCTGTTGATCTTCATCCTGCTTCCTATCTCGATGAAAAGCCTAAATGCGGTACGTCATATCGTTGTGTTTGTCGCCGCAGCCTGGCTCTTGCATTACGATTCTTACCTACCTCCTCTAGACCGTCTTTGGGCTCAAGCGGGACAGTTAATGCAGTTTGAATTGAGTTATCTGGTCGAGCTTTTGGGACGATTTTTATCATTCCAAGCAATACTCGGGTTGCTCGCTTTGTGTGGTGCGTACTTTATTTTGAGCAAGTTCGTTAGAGTTTCAGTCTTTGTGGTTATTGCGATGGTCTATATAAGTATTCCTATGACGACTGAACCTCAGACAACAGTGGCTGCAGAAGTAGCTCAACAACAGCCGACAACCGAGGTTACTGCTAGCAAACAACCTCAAATAACGGAAATTAATGATGCCAGTCTCAACACGTTAACTGCAGATTTCTTTGCTAAAGAAGCTTCCCGACGTGTGGCATTCGATACAAACAGCGCAATGGATGCTCCTTTTGATTTGCTGTTCTTGAGTATTTGTTCGGTCGCGTGGGATGACATCGAAATTGCAGGACTGGCTGATCATCCGCTGTTCAAAGAGTTTGACATCATGTTCGACAATTTTAGCTCCGCTACGTCATACAGTGGGCCTGCTGTCATTCGTCTGTTACGAGCCAATTGTGGTCAACAGGAACACAGTCAACTGTTCCAGCCAGCACCATCAAAGCAGTGCTACTTGTTCGAAAGTTTGAAAGAGCTAGGCTTCACAGAAAATTTACTGATGAACCACAATGGTGTCTTTGATAGCTTCCTTGAATTGATCAAAAAAGACGGCGACTTACAAGCGGCTCTTATGTCTCAAGAAGACTTAACTCCTTACCAAAAATCTTTTGATGGCTCTTCGATCTTCCGCGATAAGCAAGTATTGGATAATTGGTGGCAGCAAAGACTTAACAGTAGTGACGACAAAGTCGTGGCACTCTACAACTCAATTTCACTACATGATGGCAACAGGATCATCAATGCGAATTCAAGCACATCTATTGCTAGCTACAAAATGCGCCTTGAGAATTTGCTTGATGATCTCCACGCGTTCTTTAAAACCTTAGAGTCCTCAAAACGCAACATCGTTGTCGCTTTGGTACCAGAACATGGTGGTGGAATGCGAGGAGACCGCATGCAAATTTCGGGTATGCGAGAAATTCCTGCACCGACAATCATTCATACACCGGTAGGAATTAAAATCTTCGGAGAAGGAATTCAGCGTCAGGGCGACACCGAACACGTAAGCGAGCCATCTAGCTATCTGGCATTGTCGCAGCTCGTTTCGAATATCCTGGATAAAAACATTTATCAAAGTAAGACGTTTAGCCCTTCAATATTGACAGAGAACCTACCAGAAACACGAGTTGTCGCGCAGAACTCAGGCTCTACTGTGATTGAAGTACAAGGGAAATATTATGTTTCTCTTGATGGTTCAAGTTGGATTGAATACCCCGCAAAATAGCGAGAGTAAAACCATGCAATGACAAAGGCCGGTGTTTCCGGCCTTTGTCATATAAAAAACCAATAACCTCTCAAAGGTCTCAGAACTTCAATTGTCTATTGTCTATAAATAGGTAAAAATGGATCGAATATTATGCACTTAAGGGAATAACTCATGCCAATTGATTCACTGATCACCATCGGTATTTTCGTCGTTCTTGCTGTCGTTATCTTATCTTCAGCCATTAAAACGGTTCCGCAAGGAAACAACTGGACAGTTGAACGCTTCGGACGCTACACCCACACATTAAAGCCGGGTTTAAACTTAATCATTCCATTCGTTGATAAAGTTGGTCAAAAAGTAAATATGATGGAGCGCGTTCTCGATATTCCTGCGCAAGAGGTCATTTCAAAAGATAACGCTAACGTGGTTATTGACGCTGTCGGATTTGTTCAAGTGATCGATGCTGCCAAAGCGGCTTATGAAGTCAACGATTTAGAACACGCTATTAGAAACTTGACCCTTACCAACATTCGTACCGTTTTAGGTTCAATGGAACTGGACGAAATGCTGAGCCAACGCGACATGATCAACTCTAAGCTGTTGGCGATTGTTGACCAAGCAACAAACCCTTGGGGCGTAAAAGTCACACGAATTGAGATTAAAGATGTCCAGCCACCAGCCGATCTGACCGCTGCAATGAATGCGCAAATGAAAGCCGAGCGTAATAAGCGTGCGGAAATTCTTGAAGCAGAAGGGGTTCGCCAAGCTGAGATATTAAAGGCCGAAGGTCATAAACAATCAGAGATATTAAAAGCTGAAGGCGAAAAGCAGTCTGCTATTCTCCATGCAGAAGCACGTGAGCGTGCCGCGCAAGCAGAAGCAAAAGCGACTTACATGGTTTCCGAAGCCATTGCAAAAGGTGACATGCAAGCCGTCAATTACTTCATTGCACAGGGTTATACCGAAGCGATCAAGAGCATTGGTCAAGCCGAAAATGGTAAAATCATTATGCTTCCATTAGAAGCAACCGGACTAATGGGCTCGGTTGCAGGGATAGCAGAGATGTTTAAACAGCAAGGTAAAGAATAATTTATGGATTTTTTTAGTTTGCTGGAAGGTATCTCTTTCTGGCATTGGCTAGCGTTTGGCTTTGCTCTTTTAGCAGTTGAGCTACTTGGTACCGCAGGGTATTTTCTCTGGCTCGGGGTGTCTGCACTTATCGTTGGAGCAATCATGACCGTTTTGCCAATGAGCTGGCAATTACAATGGCTTTGCTTTGCAAGCTTCAGCTTAATCACCACCTGGCTTTGGTGGCGACGACAATGGTCTAAAGACAAGCAAGAAGACCAAGAAAGAGATCTGAACCAAAAGTACAAGCAGTTAATTGGGCGTACTCTTATCCTTGAAGAAGACTTTTCCGTCGGGCTCAATCGCATCAAGGTAGCCGATACCACATGGTCCGCACAATCGGATCAAGCACTTCCAGCCGGTACCCGCGTAAGAATCACCGATGTTGAAGGTATTATTTTAATCATTGAGCCTGATTCTAATTAATTTATGCCAAAGTAATGGGGCAAATCATGCTCCATTACTTTAATCTAAACAACTGCTTTCATTTCATTACCTTAATTAAAATCGAGAAAAAAATAAGTATTAGTAATATTATTAATACCCTACCTACCATTTCCTATTATTTAATTATTCAACACACGACAATCAATAAGATAGAAATATATCTAGGTAAATTATCGATCTAAATTTATTTTAAAAAATAAAACTTTATTGAATTATTTTTTGATCTTTTTATCCTCGGATACATACTTAACGCATAAGCATTTAAGTTGAGTGCTTTTTATTTGGTAAGTAAGAGGATGTACTATGAATAAGCTTCTCTTTTTAATGTTGTGCGGTATTTTTTCTTTTTCTTCCTTTGCCTACAACAACGGAAACGGTGGTACAACTAATTTGGGACCTATAGTCGAATGTAAGATGCCAAGTGGCGACGTTACGAATATTCCAAGTGAAATGTGTCGATTTAGAGGTGGGGAATGGGAATAGTAAAGAAGTAAGAGCTTAGTTTGATATAAGAGCCCTATTCAACCTTGCCTTTCTGCGTAGTCACGGTTTATACAAGCACGTAGATATTTAAAGTTTATATTAAGGTGATTATTATGAGATTTTTATCTGGTCTATTAGTAATATCTTTTGCCATAATTCCGTTAACCACTCATGCTAATGGTGCATCCGGTGGTCGTACGTTAGGCCCAGAGATAAAGTGTGAGTTGCCAAACGGTAATGTGCATATGTTGCCACCGTTATATTGCAAAATATACGACGGCCGAGAAGTGAAATAGAAAAGGAGCCTAGCGGCTCCTTTTATTATTTCATTAAGTATTAATGGAAGCTATAAGGGATAAGAACTTGTAGACGTAAGTCTGTTTCATCCGCATCGCCAGCACCTGCGTACTCATCACGTTCTAGGATTGTACCGTGTAAGCGAATGGTAGAACCTTTAAGCGCGCCACTTTGTAGTGAGTAAGATACTGTTGCGTTAACTGCGTATTCGCTTTCGTAATCCCAGTCACCTGATGCTCCGCTTGCTGCAGAGTCAGCGCCAGTACCGTAACCAAAGCCTAGGTAGTAGTTCCAGCCGTTACCTTGGTTGTAAGATAGACGGTTGTACCATGCTAGCTCACCCGCTTTGTTCCAGTCAGATAGCGCGTCCCACCACTGAGACCAAGTACCATTGTTCATACCATATGTATGAATAGTACGAGGAACGAAGTCCGCACGGTTATCTGTGTCTGTGTAGCGCAACTCAGACATCCAAGCTAGCTTGCCGAAAGATTGGTTCAAAGACAGACCAGTGTGGAAACCTAGGCCATCGTATTTCACATCGTCATCAACACCGTAGAAATCAAATGCTAGAGTTGTACGATCGCTCACTGTGTACTTCAAATACGCTTTGTAAGATGTGTTATCAGTCTCGTTGTGGTAGCTAGTCACTTGACCTGCACCCCAGTCAACACCATTTGCATATTGAACGCCAGTTGCTTGGCCTAGGCCAAGTTGCATAAACAGGCTGTCAGTTAGGTTACCATTTAGACCTAGAGAGTGTAGGTAGCTCCATGAAGTGTCAGACCAAAGCGCTGGTGCGTAATCATCTTCGTGAAGCAGCCAAGGTGCTGTAAATTGGTCTGCGCCAAAGTAGCTTAGGTTGAAATCACCAAGTTTAGCGTTCAGTTCGAAACCACGGTAAGTACCAGGTACAAAGCTCCAAACGTTACCGATTGTACCGTTACCACCAGCCTGTAACATACCAAAACGAGCATTAAAGTTTTCGTTTGCTTTGAATTTCAGCGCTGCTTTGTAAACTTTAAGCTGCTGACCATCACCTGCACCCCAGTCTAGGTTGTTACAAGTTGAGATTTCGTTACATAGGTAGCCTTCGTTTGAATTGTAAAGACTATCGTTGTAAAGATCGCCAGAGTAGTAAGCCGCAACATCTGCGCCCACCCAACCATCGTGGTAGCCAGAAGTGAAGTCTAAAATTGCGTTGTAAGAAGAGTAGTTTAGACGACTCCAACGGTCACCATTTTCACCGCCGGGCTTACCTGTTGTACGAGTTCGTGAACGAGTATCAACTATGAATAATGCATTCAGACTTGAGTCTTGCATAAATTCGTTCACTTTCTCTACGTACTCGCCACCTGCTGCACTTTCAGTAGACGCTGTAGCTGGAGCGACAGCAACAACACCAAACATTGCTGCGGTTAACGCTGAAACCTTAAAAAATTTGTCCATGGAAAAACTCCTAAAAATGGATATAGCTGTATTTTTCTATCTCACCTTTAGTTGGCCGCCGAAGGAGAGAAGTAAATTCCTGATCAAACCTCATTATTTCTAATTTGGCTTTTTTTAGTTCCTGCATACACACCGTGTATCCACGTGATTAAGACTAACTTCGCAGCTAAAAACATCCAAATGGAACTTATTTTTTTTCTAAAAAAATATGAGCCACTCCAAAGTTCCATATAACTTATTGATCCAGATCTTATTTTTAACAACATCAACACAACACAACAAATTGTTATTTAAAATCAAACACTTAAATTGAACTTGAAAGTATCAACTTGAAGTCACTCGCAGACTAAAAAAGCCAAAAAAACCAATAACCCAAGGTTCGATCTTGATCACTGAAAAGAACAAAGGCATCAATTACTCAATAAAAAAACACTTAATTATGAACAAGAAAAAGCCCCGCATGCTTAGCATACGGGGCTTTTAGTTATTTTTTAGCTTTTTTGAGAAGACTTAATTCATCAGTTCGAGTAAGTCTTGTTCTGTTTTAATTTCGATACCCAGTTCTTGTGCCTTTGCGAGCTTCGAACCTGCATTTTCACCAGCAAACAAAATATCGGTTTTCTTAGAAACACTACCCGTCACTTTAGCCCCCAGTGCTTGGAGGGCTTCTTTGGCTTCTGTACGCCCCAGTTGAGAAAGTGTTCCCGTTAATACTACTGTTTTACCTTCTAATGGTAATTCCCCCACCTGCTCAGTAGTATTAATCTCTGGCCAATGAATTCCTTGTTCAAGCAAATCTTTAACCACCGCTTGGTTCTGTTCTTCACTAAAGAAAGTCGTAATATGTTGAGCAACCACAGCACCGATGTCTTGCACTTCAATCAACTGCTCTTCGGTAGCATTTTGGATCGCTCCCAACGTTTTAAAGTGCATTGCTAAGTTTGCTGCGGTTGCCTCGCCAACTTCACGGATCCCCAGTGAATACAAAAACCGAGGTAAAGTTGTTTCTTTGGATTTTTCTAACGCATTCACAATATTCTGCGCAGACTTTGGCCCCATGCGATCTAGTACGGTTAAAATCCCCGCTGATAACTTAAATAAGTCAGCAGGAGTTTTCACCATCTCACGATCAACAAGCTGCTCGATCACTTTATCGCCTAAACCGTCAACGTCTAACGCTTTACGAGAAACAAAGTGTTTTAGCGCTTGTTTGCGTTGGGCTTGGCAAACTAAGCCCCCCATACAACGTGTTACCGCTTCTCCTTCGATCCGCTCAACATGCGAACCACAAACAGGACACTGAGTTGGGAAAACAATATCTCGAGCTGTTTCTGGTCGACGCTCTTTGATGACAGATACGACTTGCGGAATAACATCGCCAGCACGGCGGATCACAACGTGATCACCAATCTTGACCTGCAGACGTTCTATCTCATCTGCGTTATGAAGCGTCGCATTACTTACCGTTACCCCGCCAACAAATACAGGCTCTAGCTTAGCAACAGGTGTAATCGCACCAGTGCGACCGACTTGGAACTCCACTTCATTCAGTGTCGTCATTTCTTCCTGAGCTGGAAATTTGTAGGCAATCGCCCAACGTGGAGCGCGAGCAACAAACCCCAGACGCTCTTGCACGGCAATATCGTCAATTTTAATAACGACACCATCGATCTCATAAGGGAGGGCATCACGACGCTGCAATATATCTTGGTAGTAAGCTTTTACATCCGCCAAGCTTTCAACTCGCTTAGTTTCCGGACACATTGGCAGTCCCCAAGATTTGATTTGCAAAAAGCGTTCGTAATGACTTGCTGCCAATTCTGCGCCTTGCACCACGCCTACACTGTATGCATAGAAGCTAAGCGGACGAGAAGCCGTAATACGTGAATCCAATTGTCGTAAGCTACCTGCCGCAGCGTTACGTGGATTAACAAAGATTTTCTCGCCTTTCTTCCTTGCTAATTCATTGAGCTTTTCAAACCCAACTTTCGGCATAAAGACTTCACCACGAACTTCAAGACGATTTGGCCAGTCATTACCTCTGAGTTTTAAAGGAATGGCTTTAATCGTACGCACATTCTCTGTGATGTTTTCACCCGTAGTACCATCGCCTCGAGTGGCCGCTTGAACTAACACGCCATTCTCATATAACAAACTTACGGCGAGTCCATCCAATTTAGGCTCACAACAGTATTCTTTCACACTCTGGCTGCCCACGCGCTCTTGTGCGCGCTTGTGGAAACTATCAAGTTCACTATCATCAAACGCGTTATCAAGCGAAAGCATCGGTACTTCATGTGTCACTTGGCTAAACGCAGAGAGAGGTTGTCCACCGACACGTTGGCTTGGCGAGTCTACGGTTATTAAGTCAGGGTTCTCAGCTTCAATATCCAGTAACTCTCGCATTAAACGGTCGTACTCGGCATCAGGGATCTCTGGGTTATCTTCCACGTAGTAACGCACAGCGTGGTAATGCAACGACTCTTT
This sequence comes from Vibrio sp. 704, assembly GCF_033339295.1. NCBI lineage: Bacteria > Pseudomonadati > Pseudomonadota > Gammaproteobacteria > Vibrionales > Vibrionaceae > Vibrio > Vibrio sp. 704. Next base: position 161,091 of record NZ_JAWOUH010000011.1, read on the forward strand.
TAGTTCTTCTAGTCGCTGAAGTACTGATTCAGACATAGTAAAGCCCCGTGTATTTTCAATCGGTGAGGTTGGGAAATCCAAGAAAAAGGGCTCCATCCGGAGCCCTATTATTATTTGCTGTTAAGATTATGCGTTAGCGGCATTAAACTCAACTATTTGACGTCGATAAGATGCTAAACGATCTGGCGTCATTAAGTTGCGCTGGTCATCAAGTACGTTACCACCTAAGTCATCAGCAATTTGCTGTGCAGTTCGGAGCATTAAGTTGAAGTTCTGTTCAGCCTCGCCATAACAAGGCAATGTCATGAAGAATGAAATACCCTTCGTTGTAAACTCAGCAGGATCAGCATGCTCAAACGTACCAGGGTGCATCATATTAGCGACGCTAAACAGCACTTTGCCGTTACCGGACAAGTCAACATGACGATGGAAAATATCCATCTCGCCATAAATTAGACCGTTTTGTTGCATACTTTCAAATAAAGCAGTACCAACAAATGGCTCTTCACCAGCACAGTGCACATTCAATACAATCACTTGCATTTCAGGTGCTGGCTTTGGCTCTTCCTTAGGCTCTGCAACGACAGGCTCACTAACCGTTTCGACTTGCTGTTCTTTCTCCGTAATATCAAACGCGGCGGGAATAGCGTCTTCTTCCACAGCGGGCTGGAATGGCTCTTCAGCTACTGTTGCTTGAACAACAGGCTCAACGTCCTCTTCTTTATCTTTTTCTGCAACAAATGAAGGGATGTCATCCGGCTCCTGCTGCGTCTGTTTGACTTCAGATGGGCCACCGAATAACGGGTCAGATTCAAACTTGTTGTCGAAAGAATTCGCCATCCCAAAATCTGGCTCTTTGCGATCTTTGCGAATGATCTCAAAGTCATCTTCAGGAGCGGGAGCGAAGTCTCGTTCTTTCTCAACAAGATCATTTTTGTCTTCTTGGTCAACATCCAGCTTACCAAGTGGCTTGTTACCAAACTTTGCTTTGCCTTCTTTTTTACTGCTCCATAAACCATGAAACAGTAATGCCGCGATGGCTAATGCGCCAACAACAATGAGTACGAATCGCAATTCCTGCATTATTTACTCTCAATATACTTGTTTTTACTACTCGCAGTTCCTTGAGCAGCAACCCAAGTGCAATAAATCTGAATGATACGTTTACTTTACCAAAACTATATGTAGATTTAGAACAACTTAATGCAAGAAGTTCCGTTTTTTGTTGTGATTCTTGCCACGATTCCACTTAACAAGACGTCATTTGTCAGGGCATTGAAAGAAAAGTCCTCACAGGTACAATGAGTTTTCATTTACACGAAGCCAAAATAGACATGAAGCAAAACAATCAGCAGAGAACCGGGTTCGGTTATTTTCTATACGGGATACAATTGGCACTTGCCCCTAAAATCAGGCGCTTTGTCATCTTACCTCTACTTGCAAATATCTTGCTTGTAGGTGGTGCCATCTTCTATCTATTTTCAAACCTTAATATATGGATAGAAGGCTGGATTGGGCAGCTGCCTGAGTTTTTATCCTGGTTAACTTACATTCTTTGGCCTTTACTCGCTCTGACGATACTCGCTACCTTCTCCTATTTTTTCAGCACGCTCGCGAACTTTATCGCCGCGCCATTCAATGGCCTCTTGGCTGAAAAAGTGGAAGAGTACTTAACGGGACAAAAAGTAAATGATGATGGTTTCACTGCCGTCCTGAAAGATGTTCCTCGCGTTTTAGCTCGTGAGTGGAGAAAGCTCCTTTACATTTTACCTAAAGCAATAGGCCTATTCCTATTATTGCTCATCCCTGCCCTTGGACAAACAGTAGGCCCATTTTTATGGTTTATCTTTACCGCCTGGATGCTCGCGATTCAATATTGTGACTACCCGTTTGATAACCATAAAATCCCATTTAACGACATGCGTTACAAATTGAAACAAAAGCAAGGTAAGGCCTATGGCTTTGGGGTATTGGTGTCTGTGTTTACGACGATCCCAATTTTGAACCTCATTGTCATGCCTGTAGCAATATGTGGTGCAACCGCTATGTGGGTCGCGGAGTTTAAGCACCAACGATAGTCGATTAGAGATTAAGGAAAGGGATCAGCGCCAGCTTTTCCCTTTTCTTTTATCAAGTTCTGGGCCAACCTAATAAGATATAACTTTTTAATCCTTTTCCCTTTTTTTCATACCGCATATTCTTCTATCCATATTCACACAACGTGTAATGAAGGAACATCACTATGAGCAAAATCTACGAAGATAACTCTCTTACTATTGGTAATACACCTCTCGTTCGTCTAAACAAAGTAAGTAAAGGCAAAGTTCTCGCAAAAATTGAAGCGCGTAACCCTAGCTTCAGTGTTAAGTGCCGTATCGGTGCAAACATGATTTGGGAAGCAGAGAAAGCGGGCCTTCTTAAGCCAGGTGTAGAGCTTGTAGAACCTACCAGTGGTAACACTGGTGTTGCTCTAGCATTCGTAGCGGCTGCTCGCGGTTACAAGCTAACATTGACCATGCCTGAATCAATGAGCCTAGAACGCCGTAAGCTACTAAAAGCACTAGGCGCGAACCTTGAGCTGACTGAAGCGGCGAAAGGCATGAAAGGGGCGATTGCTAAAGCAGAAGAAATCGTAGCAAGCAACCCTGAGAAGTACCTACTTCTTCAACAATTTGACAACCCAGCGAACCCAGAAATCCACGAAAAGACTACGGGCCCTGAGATTTGGGAAGCGACAGACGGTGAAATCGACGTATTCGTTGCTGGTGTTGGTACGGGCGGTACTATTACAGGTACAAGCCGTTACATCAAAGGTGAAAAAGGCAAAGCCATCACTTCTGTTGCAGTTGAGCCAGCAGAGTCTCCGGTTATTGCACAAGCACTTGCTGGCGAAGAAATCCAACCTGCCCCGCACAAAATTCAAGGTATCGGTGCTGGTTTCATCCCTGGTAACCTCGATTTAGACATTATTGACCGTGTTGAGCAAGTTACCTCAGAAGAAGCGATTGAGATGGCTCGTCGCCTAATGGAAGAGGAAGGTATCCTAGCTGGTATCTCATCTGGCGCAGCGGTTGTTGCAGCGAACCGACTTGCGGAACTACCTGAATTTGAAGGAAAAACAATTGTAACTGTCTTGCCAAGTTCCGGTGAGCGTTACCTAAGTACAGCACTCTTTGCAGGTATCTTTACCGAAAAAGAGAACCAACAATAATATGTGTTCAAATCAATTTTTAGTTTAAAAAAGCCCCGTTTAGGGGCTTTTTTGTTGATCCCTGCCCTACCTTTGGTAATATCAGGGTGTTTTATTTCTAGCTTCAAAATAAAGAAGCAGAACACAAAAAGGTTTCAAAGTGATTACGCACGCAAACAGTTGCGTAGTTACCAAACTTTTGACTAGTATCAGAACTGACGCGCTTTGAACTCTTCCCGTGCTAGCGCACAAGATGTAAAGCAGTTAAGCTAAAATCTGGTCACAAACTAACAAAAAAATACATTTATTGGGGTATATCACATGTACGAGAAGCAAGTAGAAATCACAGCAGAAAACGGCCTTCACACTCGTCCAGCTGCACAGTTTGTTAAAGAAGCGAAAGCATTCGACGCAGACATCACTGTGACTTCTAACGGTAAAAGCGCTAGCGCTAAGAGCCTGTTCAAACTACAAACACTAGGCCTAGTAAAAGGTACTCAAGTTACTATTTCTGCTGAAGGCCCACAAGCTCAGCAAGCAGTTGACCACCTAGTTGCTCTAATGGACCAACTACACTAATCCGGTCTCCTACTCCAGAAGCCATTTTGTGAAAGCAAAATGGCTTCGTTGGAAATAGGCTCAAAACTAAGCTAAAACTATTCGTTAGCGCACCCATTATTCTCCCGTTTTATAAAGTTGACCAAACTTAAGGTAAGGCTATGATTTCAGGCATCCTAGCATCTCCTGGTATTGCAATCGGTAAAGCACTACTACTTCAAGAAGATGAAATTGTCCTAAACACAAACACTATTTCTGACGATCAAGTAGAAGCTGAAGTTCAGCGTTTCTTTGACGCTCGTAACAAATCTGCAGCTCAGCTAGAAACTATCAAGCAAAAAGCGCTTGAAACGTTTGGCGAAGAAAAAGAAGCGATCTTTGAAGGTCACATCATGCTTCTTGAAGACGAAGAGCTAGAAGAGGAAATCCTAGCACTTATCAAAAACGACAAGATGACTGCTGATCACGCTATCCACTCAGTGATCGAAGAGCAAGCATGTGCTCTTGAGTCTCTAGATGACGAATACTTAAAAGAGCGTGCAACTGACATCCGCGATATCGGTTCTCGTTTTGTTAAGAACGCACTAGGCATCAACATTGTTTCGCTTAGCGATATCAGCGAAGAAGTAATTCTTGTTGCTTACGACCTAACGCCATCTGAAACTGCGCAAATTAACCTAGACTACGTGCTTGGTTTTGCTTGTGATATCGGCGGTCGTACATCTCACACTTCAATCATGGCTCGCTCACTTGAGCTTCCAGCTATCGTTGGTACTAACGACATCACGAAGAAAGTTAAGAATGGCGACATGCTGATTCTTGACGCAATGAACAACAAGATTGTTGTTAACCCATCAGAAGCTGAGCTAGAAGAAGCGAAAGCGGTTAAAGCAGCATTCCTAGCTGAAAAAGAAGAGCTAGCGAAACTGAAAGACCTACACGCAGAAACGACTGACGGTCACCGTGTAGAAGTTTGCGGTAACATCGGTACAGTGAAAGACTGTGACGGTATCCTTCGTAACGGCGGTGAAGGTGTTGGTCTGTACCGTACTGAATTCCTATTTATGGACCGTACTGCGCTACCAACTGAAGAAGAACAGTACCAAGCGTACAAAGAAGTTGCGGAAGCAATGAACGGTCAAGCTGTGATCATCCGTACTATGGATATCGGCGGCGATAAAGATCTCCCATACATGGATCTTCCAAAAGAGATGAACCCATTCCTAGGTTGGCGTGCTGTACGTATCAGTCTGGATCGTCGTGAAATCCTTCGTGATCAGCTACGTGGCATCCTACGTGCTTCTGCACACGGCAAACTGCGTATCATGTTCCCAATGATCATCTCTGTCGAAGAAATCCGTGAGCTTAAGAAAGCGATCGAAGAGTACAAAGAAGAGCTACGCGCTGAAGGCCACGCGTTCGACGAAAACATCGAAATCGGTGTTATGGTTGAAACTCCTGCTGCTGCTGCGATCGCACACCACTTAGCGAAGGAAGTGTCTTTCTTCTCTATCGGTACAAACGACCTAACTCAGTACACGCTAGCGGTTGACCGTGGTAACGAGATGATTTCTCACCTATACAACCCACTATCACCAGCTGTACTTACAGTGATCAAGCAAGTTATCGACGCTTCTCACGCAGAAGGTAAATGGACTGGTATGTGTGGTGAACTTGCAGGTGACGAGCGTGCAACACTTCTACTTCTAGGTATGGGTCTGGACGAGTTCTCAATGAGCGGCATTTCAATCCCTAAAGTGAAGAAAGTAGTTCGTAACTCTAACTTCGCAGAAGTGAAAGCAATGGCTGAAGAAGCCCTTTCTCTACCAACAGCAGAAGAAATCGAAGCCGTGGTAGAAAAGTTTATTGCTGAGAAAGCTCAGTAATCGGTAGTACCAAGTAATTCAATACTTAATGGCCATTAGACGGCGAAAAAAGTCGTCTAATGAGCTATATTGGTATACTATAATTCGACAGAATAAAACCAAACCTTAGGAGCATGACACAATGGGTCTGTTTGACAAACTTAAGAAGCTTGTATCTGATGACAGCGCTGACGCTGGTGCTATCGAAATCATCGCGCCACTTTCTGGTGAGATTGTAAACATCGAAGACGTGCCAGATGTTGTTTTCGCTGAGAAAATCGTTGGTGACGGTATTGCTATCAAGCCAGCAGGCAACAAAATGGTAGCTCCTGTAAACGGTACTATCGGTAAGATCTTCGAAACTAACCATGCGTTCTCTATCGAGTCTGACGACGGTGTTGAGCTTTTCGTTCACTTCGGTATCGACACAGTTGAACTAAAAGGCGAAGGCTTCACGCGTATCGCTGAAGAAGGTCAAACTGTTAAAGCTGGCGACACTGTAATTGAATTCGATCTAGCTCTTCTAGAAGAGAAAGCGAAGTCAACGCTAACTCCAGTTGTTATCTCTAACATGGACGAAATCAAAGAGCTAAACAAGCTTTCTGGTTCTGTAACTGTTGGTGAAACTCCAGTTCTACGTGTAACTAAGTAATTTTTACTTAATCGAACACGAAAAAAACGCTGCCAATGGCAGCGTTTTTTATTATCTGACTTTTTTCTGAGCGATGGGCATCGCTGAAACCCGCTCAGCTAAGTAATCCAAGTGCCGAACTCGGCCTTTGCTTTGCCTGAGCCAATAACGCAGTTGTCGCATCTTGGAGCACTTGAGAACGCACCATTTCCGTAGATTCTCTTGCGAAGTCTGTATCTCTTATTCGACTCTTGGATTCTGTAACACTCCGATTCACAGTATTTAAGTTATCCACCGAACCATTTACACGGTTCTGAAAGCTGCCAATTTCACTTCGGTGCGAATCAACGTACTTAATTGCTGCATCAATCACCCCAACTGAAAGCTGCGCCTTACCTGCCGTCGACATATCGATGTCATCCATTGTGACTAATTGACCAGCGCTCACATCAAGCTCATCCGCTAAACTCCCATCGAGAACCACACCCTCTGGCGCCTTCATCGTAGAAGCGAAGAATTGCAGTTCGTTGTTTTCCGTTACTGAAGCATTCACTATCGATTGTTGAGCATTGATGTAAGTGGCGACCTGTTCTATACGGTCACCCAATTTGAGTCCAATGGATTCCGTTTGGGTTTGCCCTTTACTGTCTTGGTATTCGACTTTTAGGGTTTGATTATCTTTAGTGACTCGCCAATCTTTATCGACCGCATCACCAACATAATGCTGCCCTCCCATCTCTGGGATATGGCTACGCATGTTACGTAACGTCAAAGAGATTGAATTAGCGTTCGCGCCAATATGGAAACTTTGTGAACCGTAAGATCCATCAAACAGGTTTTTATCCGCAAATGTTGTCGTGATCGCGACACGATCAAGCTCATCTTGCAGCGCTACGACCTCATATTGAATACTTTGCCGATCACTTGAGTCATAACTGCCGTTTGCTGCTTGAAGCCCCAGAGAGCGTAAGCGTTGCAATATGTCACTGCTTTCGTGCAATGCTCCCTCCGCTGTTTGAGAAACAGAAAAAGCGTCGTGTGCATTTCTTAAGGCGACATCAAGCCCTCTCGCTTGTACATGGAGAGTATTCGATATCTGTAAACCTGCCGCATCATCGCTCGCCGAGTTGATTCGAAATCCCGAAGTTAGGTTGCGTTGTGAATCAACATTTTGCGCAGCTGCTTGACTCAGGTGTCTCTGCGCCACCATCGCAGAAACATTGGAATTTAAAGAGATCATCTAATCGATATGAATGCCTTATCGAACATACTGTCAGGACACATCTGAATCGTTATAGCCAATAAGCAAAAAGCCAGGGATGAGCCTGGCTTTGGTTTCTTGCTTTGTTAAATTGATTAACCTAGCAGACTTAGCGCTGAGTTTGGCGCTTGTTTCGCTTGCGCTAGAATTGAGCTTGACGCTTGCGATAGAATTTGTGATTTGGTCATTGCCGTCGTTTCTTTCGCGAAATCTGTATCTTTGATACGGCTCTTCGACGCATTCACGTTCTCGTTAAT